>CAYOHO010000201.1:0-4764 GCA_964403755.1 uncultured Oscillospiraceae bacterium | reverse complement strand
CTGGACCAGATAGGCCGTGAGCGTGCGGACAGCCGCGAATTCCTGGTTGGCGGTCTCGGGATGGTCATGGATCTCGTTGGCCAGTGCGATCAGCGCTGCTTCGTTCTGCTCGAGGAAGTTGGTGGCAAGGTTGTCCATACTTGAGCCTCTTTCTTTCTGTTCGTCTTGATTCCGATCCTGCTGGCGCGGTTTCGCGTCCTGCTGCCGGAGCGGCGCCCGGTCCGTTGCACCGCCTTGTTCTGCACCGGTCAGGCACGTGGTTCTGCGCGGGTCAGGCTCGTGATCAGGCACGCGTGAAGTCGGTGTCCCGGAAGGCCAGGACGGCGGTGAGCTGCGCTTCCGAGAAGGCAGCCTTGAAATCTTCGTCCGTCTTGTGGACAATGGCGCTCCCCGGTTCGCCGAGCAGCTGCTCGAGGACCCTGGCGAACGTGAAGCGCAGATGCGCCGTGTGGTAGTCAAACCCGCGCACATGGCGGTCACCATTCTGGCGCTTCAGGTCGCGGAAAGCGGCTTCGCCCTCCGGTGTCATGTCGAAGCCAGTCCATTCGAAGTGGCAGCAGGGTGCGCCGCAGGAGAGGAAGGAATGCACCTTGAGCGTATCGGCGCCAGTAAAGCCTTCCACCAGGCTGGTGTCGACATTTTCGCAATAGAGGTGCCCATATTCGGCCAGTCCGAAGCGCTTCCAGGTCTCGTTCCATTCGCAGCGGGTCACCTCTGTCTGGTAGACCGGCGACTTGCTCCGCTCTGTCATCGCCATTTGTCCTTCCCTGGCCTGCCATTCGCCATAAGCCAGGTAATTAGACATGGTTGGCACCTGGCCATCGGCGCGGGCACGCTGGGCCATGCGGCCGCCGCGTTCACGGCCATAGGTCCGGACGGCCATCTCGATGGCCTTCAGGCCGGCGTCGCCTGCGCTGGCCGCGGCGTTCCGGGCAAACAGACCGAACAGGACGGCATGATGGACAATGTCGAAGGCCGGCCTGGGCGCGCCCAGCGAATAGCCATGCGCCATAACGATGCGCGCCATCTGGCCGGAGAGGGCCTGCATGGCGTCAAACCAGGCATCGTCGAACCGGAAGGTGCTGAACTGGCGGAATGCGTCGACCAGCCGGTCACGGACCAGCCGGTCGAACGTGAGGCAGCCCATCTCGAGCACGCCGCCCTTGGTGGCATGCCCGTGGGTGCGGTGATCCAGCGCCGCCCGGTCCATGGTCTGCTCAGCCTGGAGATGGATATCCATCTCGTAGCCCATCAGCTTGTCGATGTCGGCTTCGGGCATGCCGATATCGAGCAGGAAGCATTTGATGCCGGCGAACCAGCTGACGACAAAGCGGTCCAGAACCGGCAGAACGGCAACGGGTACGGCACCGGCATCACTCGGCAGCACACCTTCCGGATGGTAGCCGTGCCGGCGGGCATGGCAGGCGCGCATGGCGCTGGCGACCTGATGGTAGTCGACAGCCTGGCCAGCCGCCGTCAAGCCTTTGCTGATGGCGGTAGCGGCAGCCGCCGCCCGGTTGCAGGTCACCTTGCCGGCCAGCATGGGGATGATGAACGCCGGCGGCACCTCGACCAGGCCACCGATCGGCCGTAAGTACGCTTCCAGGCGCGCTCGGTTCTCGGAAGGCCAGGGACCGTCGTCCGGAAAGGTCATGTTCGTGAAGCCTTCCTGCGTGACGTCGCGTCCGCCGACCTCGTTCTCGACATTGGGCAGAAGATTGACGACGTTGATATCGCTGCCGAGCGTCTCCCGGTAGAACCCGACCGGCGGGTTCGGCGGGCAGGCCAGCAGGTCCGGCAGCACACCGCCGGACGCACGCACCGAGTCGTAATAGGGCTTGAGCACATCGCGGGTCAAGTCGCGCACGACCTTCGGCGGCGGCGCAAACAGGATCATATCCGGATGGAGCTGGTCCAGGGCGCGCCGGTTGTCGTTCAGCAGCACGGGGAACGGCAGGACTCGACGCTTGCGCTCAAGATCCCCTTCGTCGGCCGTCACGGCCATCATGTTCCGGCCGATGTTCTCGCCCAACAGGTGGCGATGGCACGGCATCATGTACTCAGTGAGAAAGCCCATGCCAATGATGACGATCCTGGTGTCGCGGTAGTCCTTCATGCCGGTCTCCTCCATGGCTGCTGGCCTATTGGTGCAGGCCGCTGGCCTCTTGGTGCGGGCCGCTGGCTTCTTGGCGCGGGCTGCTGGCCTATTGGTACTTCTCTTCGTCCATCGAGCGGTTCATGTGTGCGGGATCCGTGAACTGGGAATCAACCACGTACTGCTCCGGCTTCCTGACCATCTCGCCGAGTGTCAGGAACAGCTCGCGATGCTGACGTTCCTGATCGGCCAGGAACGCAAGCAGCCTGCGGGTTCTGTCGTCCCCGGCCGTCTCGAGCATCCGCTCATACAGCCTGATGCTCAGCTCCTCGATGACTTCCGCTTCCCGGTAAGCCTCCAGCTGGGTCGCCACCCTTGACGCGTCGCGCCGGAAGTCGTCCAGTGAGCTGAAGATGCTGGCGGTGTCGGCCGAAAGCTCATCCGGATCAAGGTCTTCGGCTCTGCCTTCGGCCAGGCCGCGCAGCAGTTCGGCATGACGGTGCTCCGCCTTGCCGATCAGGCGGAACGCATTCGCGATCGCTTCATCGGCGTGCAGTTCCGCCTGACGCAGGTAATATTGCTCGCCATCCATTTCCATCTGGATCGCATAGCTTAAAAGAATCACAGGCGTGCCTCCTTTTCAGATGCAGGCGGCCGCCACGGGCAGCGGGCCTGCGCGGGGAAGAGCATCTTCTGCGAACATTGTAGCGGCTTTGGGAAACGGGAACAATCGCTCGCGTCGGCCGGACGGCCTGCCGGCGGAGGCATTTTCGAACTGTTCACAATCAGGACCGGCTATGCCGAGGCCGAATGATCAGCAGAACCAGAAGCACCAGGGAGACAGCCAGGAAAACGGCCAGGCTGCGGGTCAGCAGGCTGCTGATCGCCTGGCCAGCAAGGGAAGCGGCAGTCTGGCGGAGGAATCCTGGTGCAGCCTTGAGGCTGCCGGTGATGTCAAAGCCCCGGGCGACGGCTGCGGCCGCACTCATCAGGCCGGCAGCGATCCAGACGGGCAGCCCGGCGTGCCAGACGAAGCTGCGGAAATGGCCAAACAAAACCAGGAACAGCAGCAGAAGCGCCAGCCCCAGGACGATGGCTGCCGGCAGCGCCAGCTGGCCGAGCGCAAAGATCCGGCCGTGCCAGAGCTGGAACTGCGGCGACGAGAGGAAGCTCGTGTCGGCGATGATGTTCAGCTGGCTCTGCACCAGCCTGGCAATCTGCATGGCCGTCGACCGCAGCTGCTGCTCCTGCTCGGCCGTCAGCTTCAGGCCCAGCTTGGCCGCTGCTTCGCGGGCATAGGCAATGACCGGGGTGCTCACCAGTTCGGCCGCAAGTTCGGGCGCCTTGAATTCGGACTTGTAGTTGAGGAAATTGACAAAGCTGTCCAGATATCGATTCAGGTAGGCGCTGATCTGGGCATTGTCGAGACCGGAGGTCAGGACAGAGGCCGGCAGGCCATAGCGGGCGCCCTGGGCGGTGATCTCGTCCACCGCGGCGGTCCGTACCCCGTTCAGGAAAGCAGGATCGGAAATGGCCGGCCGGTACCAGTCGGCACTGAACACGGTGCTGCGCAGCCAGGTGCCGGTCAGCACGGTGAAGGCTGCCAGAAGGATGACCAGCGAAAGCAGCAGGGCGGCTGCCCGCCGGAGCGGGTTCAACGGCAGCGGGCTGGCTGGCCGGGCCATCGGATGTCCCAGCGGATGTCCCATCGGATCTGGATTGCTGCTGGATCGCATGGCAGTCACCTCGCATTCTGTGTCTTCCCAACATTATATGGCTCAGGAACGAATCTTGACAGTCTGTGCACAAAAGTGGTGCCGCTTTTGTCCGTTGATGTGGAAACCAGTCTGCTGCCGCCACCGCCGCAAGCGCCGATGCTCCCGACAGGCGTCGATGCCCCCGCAGCATCGGTGGATTGATGCGGAGCTGCGCCGCCTGAGTAACGCCTCTGGTCACGGACAGCCCAAAGGGAGATAATGGTCCCAGGAACCGAACGCGCCAGCATGCAGGCGCCCGTGAAACCGACATCAAGCCAGAGGAGCGAAATGAACATGAAGGGAATCTTTGTCAACCTGAAGCGCTTTGACGTGCCTCGCCTGTATGGCGGTGTCTGCCCGGTCAGCGACCCGGCCGCCTGGATCCGGAGCGTCATCGACCGGACGGTGGACGACGGCCTCGGCCGCAAGGAAGGGCTCGAACTTGTCTATCTGCTGCCGGAATCACTCCTGCTGACTGCCATGGATGCGCTCGCCCGTCATGACGCAGCGGCACGCGGCCGACTGACCATTGGCTGCCAGGGCGTCCATCTGCACGATGTCCAGGGTGGCGGCAACTTCGGCGCCTTCACCACGTTCCGGCCCGCTGCCGCCATGGCAGCCATCGGCTGCCGCTGGGCGATCATCGGTCATTCCGAGGAACGCCGGGGCCTGAACGACCTGCTGGTCCGCTATGATCCGACCATCCTCGCCAGTCCGGCCGGCCTTGCCCAGGCGCGACAGACCATCAACGGCATCGTGGCCCAGGAAGCCGCCAGCGCCTTCAAGCGCGGGCTGGACGTACTGCTGTGCATCGGCGAATCAGCCGAGGAGCGCGGCGCCGGTTCGCCGGAGGAGCAGCAGGCGCGGGTGCGGGCTGTCATCGGCCGGCAGCTGGAGGAGTCGCTGGCCGAG
>CAYOHO010000200.1:0-4789 GCA_964403755.1 uncultured Oscillospiraceae bacterium | reverse complement strand
TCATCCATCTCAGGAACTTGTTCTCGCTCATTTCTTTGTCTCCTCCGGTATCTTTTGCCCGCGAAGGGCTCGGTTTACTTGCTTCAGGAATTTCCGCGCCCGGTTCGGGCGCTTCCTCGGCCCGGACCTTTGCCCGTGCCGGCAATGCACGGACATTCGCCCGTGCTGGGTTTCAGGGGTCCCGCTTCAGTTTCTGTTCGATCAGCTCCTGGTTGTAGCGGATATGGCGGACCATGGCTGCCTCGGCCGCCTCGGCGTCGTGCGCCGCAATGGCGCGGACGATGTCGCGGTGCGTCTCGATCGTCTCCTTGTGGATCCGCACATCCGTGACCTCGGTGAAGACATAGATCGAGCGGTTGATGATCGGGATCAGCGACGAAACCACCTCGTTCTGCGTGCTCTGGGCAATGCACTCGTGCAGCTCGACGTCCTTGGCCTCATGGCTGCGGCCCTGGTCCATCAGCAACGCCACCTCTTCGGCGAGGGTCTTCATGGAGGCAATGTCCTCGTCGCTGGCGCGTGCGGCGGCCAGGGCGGCGATTTTTGGCTCGATGATCAGGCGGATTTCCAGCAGGTCGAACACCAGCTTCGCCTTGTCGCGCACAAACTGGAAGCCCAGCGGGTCGTCGGCCACGCCCGGCCTGCGGGCTACGACGGTGCCGCGGCCGCGGATGATCTGGACAATGTTTCGGGAAACCAAGATTCGGATGGCCTCACGGATGGTGCTGCGGCCGACCTTCAGGGCTTCGGAAAGCTGCTGCTCGTTCGGCAGCCGGCTGCCCGGCTCCAGGCCGTTCTCGACAATGTAGCCGGAGATCAGGCTGGCCGCACGCTCGGAAAGCGTCGCCCGGGAATGGTCAAGGGATTTCAGCATGCCGCCGCCTCCATTTCCGAATCCGCCGGCACCACCGGGGATACCCTGTTCCAGCCCGCTCCGGCGGCTGCCGGACACTGGCCTATGCGTCAGCAGACGCTTCTCATTTAGTAGTCTGACGTGAGACGTCTGATGTCCAAACCAAGCATATACCGCTGCCCGGGCACTGTCAACGCCATATGACGCACAAATCCAGTCTCCACAAGCAGGGAGCTGGCTGCCGGACAGGAAGCCCTTGAAGCCAATCAAGCGAGCTGGCTCCCGAAACGGCAGGCCGGCTGCCGGATGGGATTGACAAGCGCCGGCCGTATCGGGAAAATATTGCTAACGACCATTCGTAAGCCGACTGGATTTTTCCCTGATGGCTTGCGGCACGGAAAGAGGCGCCATGGACAAGAAGACAGAAATCCTGGAGGCGGCGGGCGCCCTGTTCGCCGAGAAAGGCTATCAGCTGGCCATGTCGGACCTGGCGGACGCGGTTGGCCTCAAGCCGCCATCGCTCTACAGCCATTTCGGCAGCAAGGACGCGATCATCGAACAGGCGGTGCGCCGCGAGATTGATGCCTGCTTCGACCATTATGACCGGGCCCTGGCCGAACAGAACGGCCGGTCCGGCCGGGCGCGTTTCGAAGGCGTCTTCATGGCCCTGGTCGACTATTTCCGGCAGGACGGCAAATTGCGCTTCTGGCGCAGCATCTCGCTGATCCCGCCGGACAGCCTGCGCGACACCTGCGTGCGGCTGATCCAGGTCCGCGAAGCGACAACCGGCCGCGCCATCCGGCAGTGGATCGAGACCGGCATGGCTGCCGGCGACCTCCGGCCGCTCAACAGCGAGGATGCTGCGCTCCTTTTCTTTGCCTTGTTCCAGGGACTCCTGGACATGCTCCTGCTCTACCGATCCAGCGCCGACGGCACAACCGTGCTGGCCGGGCGGGTCTTCTCAGCCTGGTGGGAGGCGGTGAGCACCGAAGCCAATATGCAGTCCGAAAGGGGACAAAATCATGACTGAGCCGGGACGCAATGCCAGCCAATCGAAGCCGGCCGGCAAATCTGGCCCAGCGAACCAGCCCGGCCGCGAGCGTACGCTCGAGCGGCAGCTGCTCCGCGGCCTGCTCTGGACCTACATCATCCTCTGCCTGCTGATCGCCGGCCTGAACTACGGCTATGCCAGCCGCGCCACGCCGGATGTGGCGGCGGCGATCAGCCGCTTCTGGCACTTCTATGAAAACGACGTCAAGACCGTGTTCATCGTGGCCGGCAGCATCCTGACCCTGCGCATTGCTGGCGCGTCGCAGCGCACCGCCATGCGCCGGCGCAGCCTCATCGGCTTCACCGTGACCGCCCTGGCCATCCACATCATCGGACCGGTGCTCCTGAACAATCCGGAGCTCTACTTCTTTGCCATGCCCCTGCCCTGGACGACGTCGCCGCTCCAGCTGCTGGCGCCGGCATCCAGCTTTGCCGCCAGCCGGGCGCCGCTCTGGGGTGCGGCCGGAGTCAGTGCCGTCATGGTGTTTTACATCGCCTACAGCGGACTGGTTCTGGCTGGCACGCTCATCGGCGGTCGCCGCTGGCAATGCGCTACCCTCTGCCTGTTCAACGGCTTTGCCGCCGAAGTCTTCGATCCGGTCATCCCGCTGCTGGGCCGCCGAAAGGGCGGCAGCGGCCGGAGCAAGCGGGCCATGGCCGGGCCCGGGCCGCGAATGCTCCGCCTGCTGGCGGTTCTACGCTGGCTCTTCCTGGCCATGGCGATCGGCCTGTCAGCCTGGTGGCTGCTCTATCTCGCCGGCGCCGCTCCTGTCGGCAGTCCGAAGGCCATCGGGCAGTTCGAGAACTACAAGTACCTGAGCACGGAGCTGCTCATGGCGATGTTCTTCTGGGTTGCCTTCATTGGCCGCGGCTACTGCCACTACTGCCCGCTGGGCACCGTGGCCGGCGCCCTTTCCCGCATCGCGGGGCAGCGCATCGAGACCGGCCGGACCCGCTGCATCCGCTGCGGACGCTGCAACGAGGCCTGCCCGATGTCGATCGAGATCCGCCAGCTGGCCGAGACGGGCCAGCCGGTCAGGAATTCGACCTGTGTCGGCTGTGGCCATTGCGTGGACATCTGCCCGACCCAGACGCTGGCCTACACCACCGCCGCCCTGACCGGGCTGGAGCGACTGAAAGGCCGCCTGCCAAAAGAGTAGGCTTCCGGTGGCCGGTCGCCGTCCGCTGAAGTCGAATATCGTCAGCTGTGGCCAGACGCCGTCCGCTGAAGTCGAACATCGTCAGCTGCGGCCGGGAATGCCGGCCTCGCAGGGCACGGAAACCTGGCACTTGCCGCAGCCATAGCGTGGCCGGCAGGCCAGGCGGGTCTGCTCGAGGAACGCATCGCAAGTCACGTGGTCCTTGCCTTCCGCCAGCGTGATGGCGCCGGCCGGACAGTTGAGCGCGCACTGGCCGCACATCGTGCAGTATTCATATATGCCGGAATAAGGCCGGACGTCCGGTTCCAGGAACAGCTCGGTGATGATGCTGCCGAAGCGCCCAGCCATGCCGTTCGCAGTAATCAGGCCGCGCGAAAGGCCGAAGGTGCCGTGACCGCAGACAAAGGCGGCATGCCGCTCCGACCAGTTGCTGGTGTAGGGGGTCGCGGCGCCGCTCGCCAGCCCGGACTTGAAGCGCGGGTCCACGGCCGGCGCCACGCTGGCATATCCCGCCCGGGAAAGCGCATCCGCCAGGGCCTGGCTTAACCGACCGATCAGGGCCTGGCCCTCGATCCGTCCATGCAGCCATTCCGGCGATGGCCAGGCCATATCCCGGCGGTTGCCTTTGCGGACCGCCTCGCTGAAGGGCAGGAAAAAGGAAATGACGGTCCGGGCCTCCGGCAGCCAGTCCTGCGGCAGCAGCAGATGCGGACCGACCGCTTCGGGGGCCTGAAGCCGCCGAAAGAGGGGGTCCCCGGCCGAACCAAAGGCGAAGACCGGCGCGGCAAACAGCTCAAGGCCAGCACAGTCCGGCGAGATCGCCGTCTCAGCCGGCAGGCGCCAGTCCGCACAATCCGCGATGAAGCGATCCGCTGCTGCCAGGATATCCTGCCTGTCCATGCTGACCTCCTCCATGCCGCTGGCGCTGCACCGGGCGCTGCTGGCGCTGTCCGCCGGCGCCACTCTGGATGCTTCTGACGCGATCCCGCTGGCGCCGTGCCGGACCGGTTCCCGGCGCCGGGACTTTGGTTCCATCATACCGCAGTCAGCAGCTTCCTGCAGGCTGGCCGGCCGTCTGAATTGCATACAATCTATCAAATGCGTGCATAAATGTTCGATAGTGCTTGACCAATGCCGTCCACTCCGTGCTAAACTGGTTTTGATCGCGTTCAGCCGCGGTCGGAATCGGATAATCCAGCAGCGCCCGCCGATGCGGCCAGCCGCCGATTTATCCCCAGGGAGAGGCCATGCCCAGCGACATCAGCCAGAAAGTGACATCGACGCACGCTTCCCACGCCCAGCGGACCGGCACCTGCCAGGTCTGCCAGCGCGAGCGGCCTTTGGCCGAGCTGATCCCGGCCGCCAGCATCCGCGGGCCGGTCATCGACACCATCTGCAAGGAAAACCCCGCCTGGACACCCGAAGGCTATATCTGCCTGGCCGATCTCAACCACTACCGGACCGAGCATATCCAGGAGATCCTGACGGCTGAGCGCGGCGAGCTGTCCGAGCTGGAGACGGAAGTCGCCCAGAGCATCGCCCGCGAGGACATCCTCTCGCGGAACCTGAACGACGCGTTCGACAGCAACCTGCCGCTGGGTGCGCGGATTGCCGACAAGGTCGCCGAATTCGGCGGCAGCTGGAAGTTCATCATCTTCTTTGGCGCCTTCATCATCGTCTGGATCATCATCAATACCATCCTTCTCCTGACGCGGGCTTTCGACCC
>CAYOHO010000199.1:0-4822 GCA_964403755.1 uncultured Oscillospiraceae bacterium | reverse complement strand
CGATGCAGTAGGCGCAGAAGTTGTTGCAGCCATACATGATCGAGACCAGGGCGCGGAAACGGCGGGCGTGCACGACCGGCAGGTCCTCGGCGATCAGGTCGGCACCGCCGCTGGCGTAGGCCTTGCGCCCCTCGAAGACCCGCTCGCAGAGCAGGCCGGGCAGGCGGTGGATTTCCTGCGGCCCGAACATGAGATCGACAAAGGGATAGCTTCGGCGGACCCGCTCGGTGTGGACTTCCTGGGTCATCATGCAGCCGCAGAGCGCGATCAGCACGCCGGGGCGGTCGCGGCGCAGGTTCTTCATCATGCCAAGATGGCCGAAGAGGCGGTCATCCGCGTTCTCGCGCACGCTGCACGTGTTCAGGATCACAAGGTCGGCGTCGCGGTAGCTGGCGGTCTCGCTGAGCCCCGCCTGCTGCAGGATGCCGGCGATCTTCTCGCTGTCATTCTCGTTCTGCTGGCAGCCGAAGGTGATGATATGGTAATGCCGGAGCGTGCCTTCGGCACGCAGGCGATGGACGTTCTGCTGCTCCTGCAGCATCTCTTCCGTGGAAACAAATTCGCTGGACAAATGTCTTCTCCTCAGGTCGATCTGGATCGTGCATGAACAGGGGTATTTTACCATAGAACCGCGTCGCTGCGAAAGGAAGCACACCAGCGAGGGCTGACGCCCGGGCCAGCGCCGGGGTGATCCCGTCAGCCGGGGAAAACCCGTTGCCGGGTGAACCCGGCAGCCCGACAAGCGGCCGGATGTGCGCCCGTGGCGCGGGGCGGCACCGGGGCAGATGGCGCCCTATGGCCGGGGCCCGGGCGGGCTGTTCCGGCGATTGACAAGCAGCTTGAGGAAATGGGCGCGGATCAGGCGCGGGCGGCCATCGACGGCATGCAGGCGCGGATACAGCGTATAGAACAGGAAATGGCGCACTCGGCGCAGGGTCTGGAATTCCTCGTCGAGGTGGGCCAGGATGCCGGCCAGGAAGGCCAGGTCGGTCTCCTTCGGCAGGTATCGGCCGTAGCGGATGCGTGAGACCAGGCGTCCGGCCTCCGTGAAGCGGTCCTCGCTGCCGGTGTGGCGGCGGGCGGCGCGCTTGAGGAACGTGATCGGGGTTTCGCCGTTGGCCAGGCGCAGCTGCTCCTCGCTGAGCATGATCTGGATTTCCTGCCAGTAGATCTCGGCTCGCTGGCGCGGATCGGGATAGTCCTCGCGCAGGCGCTGCGGGAAGCGCAGCAGATGGCTTCGCCGCTTGACTTCAAGGCCGAAGAGGACGGCCAGGGCCAGCAGCGGCATCATGCTGTAAATGGCATTGCGGCGCTGCCGGGCCTCGGCTTCGGCCGGGCTCTCCGCGTCCGGCACGGGCGTTATGGTCGGCTCCGGCGTCGGTTCCAGCAGCGGATTGTCGGTTTCCTCCGTGGTCTCGGTCGGCAGCGGCTCGTTGGGGTTGAGCTCGGATGGCTGGGTGGCGCCGGGCGTGGCATCGACCGGAACCCAGCCGATATATGGCACATAGACTTCGGTCCAGGCATGCGCCAGGTCGGAGGTGATGACGGTCAGGCCATTGGGCGATGCCGGCTTGTTGAGGATGAAGCCCTCGACATAGCGGGACGGGACGCCGGCCAGGCGGCAGAGGACGGTTTCGGCGGTTGCGAAGTAGACGCAGTAGCCCTCGCCGGTCTCCAAAAACCAGCTGACGAATTCCCGGTTCTCGGGCGGCACGGCGACGTCAAGCTTGTAGCGGGCATTCCGGATCAGGTAGGCCCGGATGGCGAGTGCTTTGTCGTAGGGGTTCTCGATCCCGGCCGTGATCTCGCGGGCGAGCTTGCGCAGGCTGCCGTCGGCCATATAGGGACCCGAGGATGGCACGTTCAGATAGCTGTCGGGATAGATCGTCTCGCGCGGCGCCCCGCGGGCGAGTCCGACCGCCTGTGCCAGGATGACGCTGTTCTGGAACAGCTGCGCGCCCGTCAGCAGGACCCGGCTGGATATCTCATACGGGTTCGACTGGGTCAGCGGATACTTGCTGTACAGCATGCCAAAATCGTCGTAATGGACTTGGAAGCGGTCATTCGTCTTCGGCGTGATCGCCGTCGGCCTTCCCGGGGTGAAGATCATGCTGGTGGCGGTCGAGAGCGGCTTCACCAGAAGCCGCGTCTCCTCGATCAGGTTCTGGACCACGCCACGGCTCAGTGTCTCGGGGTCAGGCTGGTCGAGGTCGAAGACCTTCTCCCGCAGATCGGCCTGAAAGGGATTGTCGAAGCGGAACGTATCGCCGCGCGGCTCGCGCTGCCAGTTGGAGCCGTCATACCGTTCGTAGATGGCACCGCGCAGCAGCAGGGTCTCGTTGTGGCCGCTGACTTCCATCACCGGTTTGCTCGACAGTGTGACCGGTCCGCCCAGCCGGTTCTTCAGCGGATAGAAGCCGGCGAAGCTGATCGAGAAGTCCGGCTGGAGCGACTGGACCGGCGGGATGCCCAGCATCTGGGTGAAGTCGTCGACCAGTCCTTCGATCAGCTGCTGCTGGCGGCCGATGCGTGACGGCATCAGCGGCGACAGCGCCAGGGAGACGGCAAGCGCCACGGCAATGACCGGCACGGCGGCGAGCAGGGCGGCCAGCGAGTGGCGCCGGCGCGGGCGCGCGCGATCGCTTCCCGAAGCCAGGGGCCGGGGCTGGCGCTTGACGAGCAGGACCAGGATGGCCGCTCCGGCCATGGCCACGCCAACGAGGTCCTGGCGGATCTCGAGGAAGGCGTCGAGTGCCATCATGCCGAGCAGGCCTGCGGCCGGCAGGAGCGGTATGTACACCCAGGCCGTGAACAGGTGGACGAGCAGCGCCATGATGGCCGTCATGGCCGGCACCGTGAATGCCAGCAGGGATGCGTTCATCGCGCCCTGGCCGATCAGGTAGAAGAAGGCGCTCCCGGCCTGGAATCCGGCCTCGGCCAGCCAGCTGCGCACCGGCATGACCGCCTCCGGCGCCAGCAGCAGGGCCAGCAGCGTGGCGAGCAGCAGGCTGCAGCCCGTGATCAGCCCGCTGCGCGGCGTCGCGAAGAGAAGGTCCAGGATGGCATGGGTCAGGACTGCGGCCAGCAGCAGGGCCGTCATGGGCACATTGAGGCCGTTGGTCAGCAGGAACACGCGGGTCAGGCCCATGGTCAGCAGGACGCGGGTGAGGACCAGCAGCGAATGGACCAGCAGCGAGGACAGACGCGGCTTCATGACGGCATCTCCCGCCGGACCCTGCGCCACCCGTCGGACCTCCGCTGGATGGCGTGCAGCCGCTCCGGATGCCGGAGCCGGGACGGGCTGTCCTCACGGATGCTGATCAGGCGGGCGCCGCCGGCGGCCAGCCGCTCCAGCTGCCGGCTGAAGTCATCCGGCGCCAGCAGTGGGTTTTCATACAGGATCACGCTGACCCGGTGTCCGGTCCGGGTCAAGTCGGCAGCCAGCGCGGCCATGGCGGAATCGGGCGTGGCCGTGACCAGCACGACCATGGCGTCGTCCGGCAGGCGCGCCAGGCCTTCGAGTGCCTGATGGCGCAGCGGGTCCTCACTGAGGTCCGGGGTCGAGGCAAGATGGATCAGCAGGTCCAGCAGCTGGTCATTGCGCGTCGCGAGGCTGGAGCGCAGGCCGCGGTCGCTGGTGACCAGCAGCAGCGAGAGGTCCGCCTGCAGCATCTGCTGCGATGCCGCTGCCGCCAGACCAAGAACGGCGTCGCGCCGCAGCGCCTGCAGCCGCTCGGGCACCTGGCCGGCCGTCAGGTCGGGCAGGACCAGGACATGCGCCTGCTCGTCCTTCTCGAAGCGCTTGATCATCCAATGGTTCTGCTTGGCGCTGACGATCCAGTGGATGCGCTTGGGCGAGTCCCCGGGGTTCATCTGGTGGAGATCGGCGACGGCGTTGACCTCGTCCGATGTCTTCTGCGACGGATTGAAGCCCTCGCGGTTGTTCTGCAGCCAGTCGAGCGCCAGCAGCTTCTGGTCCGGCCGCGGCAGGACATGCATGCGCAGGCCGTCGCGGGCGCCGGCGGTATTGCAGCGCAGCTTCAGGCGAAAAAGGCCGAATGGATCCTGGATGCTGACCTGGCAGGCATTGACCGCATAGATGCGGGCGTCGTCCGTACGCAGGCGGATGGCTTCGCGGAAGCAGCCGCGGCCAATCAGGGATGTCATCCGGTAATGTCGGAGGATTGTCTCGGGCGGCGGCTCCGGTGCCGTTCCGGCCAGCCGGCCGATGTGGCGGTGCAGCCAGGCGCGGAAGCGGGCCAGGGCCTTCCGGGTGATGCCGGTCATGGCCATCAGGCTTCCGGCCCGGGACTTCAGGGCATTCATCCGCTTCTGCCAGGGCGTTGCTGTCATCGCGGCGGCGGCAGCGGCAGCCGAGGCAGCCGCTGCAGCAGAGGCAGCCGCCGACGAAGTGGGCATTTCACCATCTGCGGTCAAGGCATCGGCGGCCAGTCCAGCGTCCAGGCGATCGGCGCCAGCTTCATCGTCGGCATGCTCGAGCGCATCGGCCCGCCGCTGCTCGGTGAAGATCTCGATCACCGCAACCGGAAGCCGGGTGCGGCTTGTGATTTCAACCACAAGATTGGATACATCGCCGGTGTAGACCGGGTCGGTCTCGAGCGCCTGGTTCAGCGACAGCCGGGTGCGCACCCAGTGCAGCTCGGCGAGCGAGGCCAGGGCCAGCAGGACAAGCACGACCAGGGCAACCAGAAAAATGCGGTAGCCAGAATAGCCATAGCCGCCATAAAGAAACAGGCATCCGATGGCGAAGGCGACCTGGCGCGCTCTCATCTGGCGGCCGGTATGGGTGTAGCGGCGATGA
>CAYOHO010000198.1:0-4830 GCA_964403755.1 uncultured Oscillospiraceae bacterium | reverse complement strand
CATACGTTGAACATCAACTATATAACGCTTGACAATTGACAACTGACGCTTGACAAATGACGAATGCGCAATCGCCGAATGCAGATAGCAGCCACATGGTCCCCCGGGACAGCGCAGTCGAACATCATCCGAAAAGAGATCCAGAACCTTGATAACTGAATGACGGTGCAGAAACCAGTTTCAGACACAGCCGGCTTGCCTGGCCGACACCAATAGCCCGTTTCCGGCCAGTAGGCCGCAGAGCCGATCTGAACGGCCCTGACAAATCAGCAGCCGACAACAGTTATCAGAGGACCCTGCTTCAGTCCATCCAGATCACCGGTCAGCAGAAAGCAGCATAACGTACCCTCCGAAAGGCATCCAAAGATGATGGCAGTCTTCCAGAAGACGCTTGTCTTTATCCGATTCCTGTCATTTCTGCGGACAAATGAGAAAGGCTGCCGGCAGCCGCCTGGCTAGCCGGATGCCCCCATCGATGAAAGGAGACCCCTTACCTATGAAAACGACCAGTGTCGCGGAGCACAGCGAGACCGTCAAGCCCGTTCGGGCGACGACGGTGGCCGAACTGAAGGAAATTGCCAAGGACCTGCGCAAAAAGGCTGTGAAGATGGTCTACGAGGCGCAGTCCGGCCACCCCGGCGGCTCCCTCTCCGCTGCAGATATCACGGCAGCACTCTACTTCTACGAGATGCGCCTCGACCCGAAGCATCCCAAGTGGGCGGACCGCGACCGTTTTGTGCTTTCCAAGGGCCATGTCTGCCCGATCCAGTACGCCGCTCTGGCTACAGCCGGCTACTTCCCCATTGAGGTCCTGAGCACCCTGCGCAAGGAAGGCTCGATCCTCCAGGGCCACCCCGACATGAAGAAGTGCCCCGGCATCGACATCTCCACCGGTTCGCTCGGCCAGGGCTTCGCCTGTGGCGTCGGCATGGCGATCGCTGCCAAGAACGACAATAAGGACTACCGCGTGTTCGTGATCCTGGGCGATGGCGAGTGCCAGGAAGGCATGGTCTGGGAAGCTGCCCAGATCGCCAACAAGTACCAGCTCGACAACATGGTCATCTTTGTTGACAACAACAACCTCCAGATCGATGGCACCTGCGATGAGGTCATGCCCAACATCGACCTCGGCAAAAAGTTCGCCGCCTTCGGTTTCGAAGTCTATGAAATCGACGGCAACGACATGGACCAGGTGATCGATGCCCTCAATCAGATCCGGGCCAACCGCAACAGCGGCAAGCCCAAGTGCATCTTCGCCCAGACGGTCAAGGGCCGCGGCGTTTCGTTCATGGAAAACTCGTGCGCCTGGCACGGAATCGCCCCGAACAAGGAAGAATACGAACAGGCCATGATGGAACTGGATGGAGGACTCAAGTGATGAACGGCAAGAAGATCGCAACCAGAGACGCGTTTGGTGACGAGATCGTCGCCCTCGGGCTCGAGAACCCCGATATCTATGTGGTTGACGCCGACATCGGCAAGTCTTGCAAGTCGACAGCCTTCGCCAAGAAGCTGCCCGGCCAGCACATCAACGTCGGCATTGCCGAGATGAGCGCCGCCGGTGTCGCCGCCGGCCTGGCCACCACTGGCAAGATCCCGTTCGTGGTCACGTATGCGGTGTTCGGCTCCCTCCGCACCTGTGAAGTGATCCGCCAGGAAATCTGCTACCCGAAGCTGAACGTCAAGATCGCCTGCTCGCACGGCGGCCTGACTCCGGCCAACGATGGCGCCAGCCACCAGTGCATCGAAGACATGGGCGTGCTGCGCACCCTGCCAAACATGACCATCATTATGCCGGCTGACTACAACGCCGCCCGCAAGCTGGTTAACGCCTCTGCCAGTCACTATGGCCCGGTCTACCTCCGCTTCACCCGTGACGCGATGCCGGTCGTCTATGACGAGAGCGTCGAGTTCGAGATTGGCAAGGCCCACCAGATCCGCGATGGCAAGGATGTCGCGATCATCGCCAACGGCGACACCGTCGCCCTGGCCATCGAAGCGGCCGCCCGTCTCGAGGCCAAGGGCATCCAGTCCCGCGTGCTCGACATGCACACGATCAAGCCACTCGATGTCGAGGCTGTCAGCCGTTGCATTCGTGACATCGGCAAGATCATCACTGTCGAGGACCACAACATCATCAACGGCCTGGGCAGTGCTGTCTGCGAAGTCGCTTCCGAAGCCGGCAAGGGCATCGTCAAGCGCATCGGTGTCCAGGACCAGTTTGGCGAATCCGCCCCCTATGAGCGCCTGATGGCCATGAACGGCATCACGGTAGAGAACATCGTCGCAACGGCTGAAGGCCTGCTGGCCTGAAGGCCTGACAGGCGGCATGCCCGCTCAGGCAGAAGCGCCTGAAGGGATGCACATCCGGAATCGAAGAAAGGAATGAACATGAGCTTCACTGGTAAAATCGCAATCGTCACCGGCGCCGGTTCAGCGCGCGGCATCGGCCGCGAGACAGCACTCTGCCTGGCTGAAAAGGGTGCCAATGTCGTCGTCGCTGACCTGGACCTGGCGGGCGCCGAGACCGTCGCCGAAGAAATCCGCGCCCTCGGGCGCGAAGCGCTGGCGGTCCAGCTGAACGTCACCGATGAGGATTCGGCCCAGGCCATGGTTGCCAAGGTCATGGCGCGCTTTGGCCGCATCGACATCCTGGTCAACAATGCCGGCATTACCCAGCCGATCACCACCCTCGACATGACCGCAAAGGACTTCCGCCGCATCCTCGAAGTCAACCTGGTCGGCACCTTCATCTGCTCCAAAGCTGTCATCCCCTCGATGGCGAAGAACAAGTACGGCCGTATCGTCAACCTCAGCTCCGTCTCCGGCAAGCGCGGCGGCGGCGTCTATGGCGGTTCGCACTACTCGGCTGCCAAGGCTGGTGTCCTCGGCTTCGCCAAGGCTCTCGCCAGAGAGGTCGTCGAGGACGGCATCACCGTCAACAGTGTCTGTCCCGGCTTGGTCGCCACCGACATCCGCAAGGGTCTCTCGGACGAGCGGGAGCGTGAGATCTGGAAGACCATCCCCATGCAGCGCCCCGGCACGCCGCGCGAAATCGCTGAGGCCATCTGCTTTCTGGCTTCCGAGGAAGCCGCGTATATCACCGGCGAGGACATCGATATCAACGGTGGCTCGCACATGGACTAATCCAGCCTGGCAAGAAGCCAAAGGAGATCCGAATGTTCACCTTCAATGACCAAGTCGTCATCGTCACCGGCAGCGGCTCGCCGAAGGGAATCGGCAAGACCATCGCCATGCAGTTTGCCCGTCAGGGTGCCAGGCTCGTCATCGCTGACATGAACGCGGCCGGTATCGCCGGCACCGTCCAGTCCATCGAGGAGATTGGCGGCACCGCCATGGGCGTGGTCGTCAACATCACGGACAAGGACTCGGTCGAGGCCATGGTTCAGACAATCCTCGACAAGTGGGGCCGGATCGATGTTCTGGTGAACAATGCCGGCATTTCCCAGAAGGTCACGGTCGAGGACATGACGGCCGATGACATGCGCCGGATCCTCGAGGTCAACATGGTCGGCCTCTTCCTGGTGACCCAGGCGGTCCTCAAGCCCATGCGCCAGGCCGGCTACGGGCGCATCGTCAACCTCAGCTCGGTTTCGGGCAAGCGCGGCGGCGGCGTGTTCGGCGGTGCCCACTACTCGGCCTCCAAGGCCGCAGTCCTGGGCTTCTCGAAGAACCTCTCCCGTGAAGTCTGCGCCGAAGGCATCACCGTCAACAGTGTCTGCCCCGGCCTGATCAACACCGAAATCTGGAAGTCGCTGCCGAAGGAGCAGGCTGATGCCGTCATCGCCGGCATCCCGATGGGCCGGCCCGGCGAGACTGAGGAAGTGGCTGCGGCCATCCTGTTCCTCGCCTCGAAGGAAGCCAGCTATATCACCGGTGAAGAGATCGACATCAACGGCGGCTCCCACATGGACTGACCCTGGCCAGTCAGGCAGAAAGTTCAATTGGCCATACAACACATCCGTCGCGTCCGCTTTATAATTGAAGGTAGAAGCAGACAACAGAATCAGCAGCGAACCTTGGGAGGTGAAGCAGAGGACAGACTGTCAGGAACGTGTCCACTGGCCGAACCAGGCCGCCAGACCGGATTTTCCATCGGACTGCCGCTTTCTCTTTCGAGGCCAAGCGAAACCAGAAGTGCATCGACCTTTCCGGACCGGCATCCTGAAGACAGTCATGCAGCAGCATCCGGACACGACCTGACGGCGTACATTTCCACATGGCAAGCCCATGGACGTGCAAGCGCCGAACATCAAGCCTCACCGTCATTTGCGATTCGCTACCTGAAACATATTGCCTTTTTTCTCACCCGTCCCGGTTTTTCCTGAATAGTCGCCCTACGGTTTTCACCATTTCCAGATTCCCAGTCAACAATCTCCACCCCGCCTCTTCTCAACCGCACACAGCAATAAATCCGTTGGCGAACCGATTCGAGACAGACAGTGAATCGGTCCCGCGTCCATCGAACAACTCCAGCCAATACCAAACAGGCCCAATAAATTTGAAAGGCAAGGAAGAAACATGAAAAAGGCTCTCACGATCATCACCATCATCCTGGCTCTGACTCTCCTGCTGTCCGCCTGCGGCACCACCGCCACCACGACGGCTGCAACCACCAAGTCGGGTGCCACCACGGCCGCCGGCACCACGGCTGCCGGTACAACCGCAGCCACCTCCGGCACCGTCAAGATCGGCCTTATCGCCGCCAAGACCGGTGTCAACCAGGCCGTCGGCGGGTTCTCCATCGAGGGCGCCAACTTCGCCGCGGACGAGATCAATGCCGCCGGCGGCATCCTCGGCAAGAAGATC
>CAYOHO010000197.1:0-4843 GCA_964403755.1 uncultured Oscillospiraceae bacterium | reverse complement strand
GTCGCCCTTCGGGTCGGTCATCGCGCCGTCGACGGTGAGGTCCTCGGCCTGGATGCGCTTCCAGTAGTTGACGAAGTTCTCGAAGTAATGCGTGCCCTTGGCCTGGTCGATCTCATAGGTGGTGCTGAAGATGGCGTTGGCCGCGTCGAGGCCGACGCAGCGCTGGAAGCAGGACGCCGTGCGCTGGCCGAGCATGCGCTGCATCTTGACCTTGTTGACGAGGTCTTCGGTGCTCTGGTGCAGGTGCGTGAAGCGGTTGATCGGCTCGCCCGTCAGGCTCGAGGTCGCCTTCATCAGGCTATCATACTCAGGCATCTCGGCAGCCGCGTAGGTTTCGGCGACCGAGTTCAGCGATGGGCGGATCATCGGGTCGTCCACCGGGTTCTCGACCTTCTTCCCGAACATGTAGACGTTGAGCTTCAGCTTGCGCAGGCTTTCAATGTACTGATCCCTTGTCATCATGGCTGTGAACGCTCCTTCTTCGGGACCGCCGGCCTGAATGGCGCCGGGCGATCGGTTCTCGGGGCGCGGCTTGCGCCCTGGGCTTCTCTCAATAAAGGCTCTGGCAGGCGGCGGTCATATTCAGTAAAAGGGCTGGCAGGCGGCGGTCATATTCAATAAAGGCGCTGCCAGGCGGCGGCCCTGATCAGTACAGCCGCTGGTAGATCTCGACCATCTCGGCGGCGGTCAGCGGAACATAATTGTTGACCAGGAGCCGCTGCTGCTGGGCGATGACGCCCTCGGCGATCGCGGGGAGGTCCTGGTCGTCGATGTGGTACTCGCGGAGGGGCTTCTTGTGCAGCACCGCGTCGAGCAGCGTCTCCATCGCATCCCAGACCTCAGCCTCGCCGCAGCCGATGATGCCGCTGATCTGGGTCTCGAGCTCGTTGATCCGGCCAACCGGCTGCTTGGCGTGATAGGTCTTGAAAACCTCGGTGAACATTAGGTGGTTGGCTTCACCGTGCGCGATGTGGTAGGTGCCGCCGAGTGGGTACGACATGGCGTGCACCGCGGCGACGCCGGCATTGTTGAAGGCGATGCCGGCCAGGTTGCTGGCGATGAGGTAGTCCGCCGCATCCTGCTTCCAGACATCCTGCCCCTCGCGCTGGATGCGCAGGTAACCCTTGAGGATCATCTCCATGGCCTGACGTCCCAGTGTCTTGCTGAACGGATTCGCCTTCGGCGAGACATACGACTCGACCGCATGGATCAGGGCGTCGATCGAGCTGGTGGCAAAGACCTTGTACGGCAGGGTCGAGAGCATCGCCGGGATGAGGGCCGCCTCGTCGGCATAGAGCTCGCGCACGTTCAGGCCCAGCTTCGTCTTCTTCTGCGTCATGCCGACGATCGTGATGCTGGTCACCTCGCTGCCCGTGCCGCAGGTCGTCGGCACGATCAGGAGCGGCCGCACCTTCTTGATCGGCACCTTGCGCTCGAACAGGTCGGCCGTGGTCCATTGGCCATCGAGCACCAGGACCTTGGCGATGTCGATCACGGTGCCGCCGCCCACCGCGATGATGCGGCCAGCCGCCTTCCGGTCGGCCTCGGCCTTGACCGCGTCGATCATCAGGTCAGTCGGCTCGCCCTGGCCGTACTGCTCCTGGAAGATGACGGCGCAGGGCAGGCCCAGCGGCTTGATGAATGGATCGTAGATCCACTGGTTCGTGATGATCAGGTCCTGCGCCGAGAGCGCGTGGCCTTCCGCGAACGCGGCGAATGTGTCGTACTGGCTGATTTTCGGAACAATCTCAAAGCTGAACATCCTGCTTGTGAACCTCCCTGTCTCTTCCGGCAGTGAATGGCGGCTGCGAAACGAGTCAGCCATAATGAAATTGATTGTATACCATTTATCATTATTATATACTCAGATATGGCAAAGTCAACAACACAAATGGGAGAATCATCTTGGATAGTTGTAATTTTGCGTAGTCTCTGGCCGTGGCAGCCGGACCGTTCGCAACGAGAAGGCCTGCCCCGAATGGGCAGACCGGGCGCGGACATGCGGACAAGCGGCCTGTCCCCCATGGGACCGGGTACTGCGAAAAGGCCTGCCCGAATGGGGCAGGCCAGGCGCTGTTTTTCAGGAATGGACAGGCTGTACGCCAGGCGTCAGGGACGGCCCGCGACCGGCTCGGCAGACGCGGAACGGCTGGACCGCGCCAGCGTCCGGGTGAAGAAGCCCTCCGGATAGGTCCCGTTGAAGGAGTAGAACTCGACCAGGTGCTCGATCGCAGCCCGGACGGCGCGCTCCTCGTCGCGGGCCATCAGCGCGTCCGCGATCTCGTAGTGCGCCTGGGACTTCATGTAGGAATCGTCAAGGTTGATGTACTTGCAGGCCAGGATAAACTCGATCTGGAGCGACAGCTCGCGCTGGATCTTCTCGATCACCTGGTTCTGCGAGATGCGGGCCAGCTCCATGTGGAAGTCGATGTCAGCCTTGATCCGCTTCGGCTGGTCACCCTCGCGCGCGGCCAGGCTGCATTCGTCGGCAAGCTGGTGCAGGCGCAGGAAGTCGGCATTGCTGCCGTAGTGGATGGCGAGCTTGATGGCCATCTGGTCGAGCGCGATGCGCGCTTCGCCGATCTGGCGGATATACTCGTCGTTGAACGTGACGACCTCGGCAAAGCGGTTCGGGTAGATGCGGATCAGGCCGTCGTTCGACAGGCGGCGCAGGGCCTCGCGGATCGGCGTCCGGCTGATGCCGAACTGCTTGGCGATCTTGGCCTCGGGTATCTTCTCGCCCGGCTTGAGCTTGAGGCTGAGGATCATCTCAATCAGGTGCTCATAGACCGGTTCGCTCAGGTTGCTGCTGTTGGCGCTTTTCATGGGATTCCCTTCATCTGGCCGGGCCAGGGCGCGGCTGGGCAGTCGTATTTGGAATCAATTATAGATTAATGTATAAAATTGTCAACGAAATGACGTTTCGAAGTGATTTCGAAATGTAATTAGCCTAATTGTTGACTATTATTTGTAATTGTATATAATTTTACTAAATCGTACTTTATCAACCGCACTTGGCCTGACATTGCCGCGGCAGCGGGGTCCGGCCGTCAATCGGGAAGGAAGGCAGCTTATGAACCTGTTCGATCTCACGGGAATGAAGGCCATTGTGACCGGTGCCGGCGGTGGGCTTGGCGGCGGCATGGCGGAAGCGCTGGCCGAATATGGCGCCGAAGTACTGCTGCTCGACCTGTCGGACCGGGTCCGGGAACGGGCCCAGGCCCTGCGCGCGCGCGGCCTGCTGGCCCATGCGGCCATCGCCGACCTCAGCACGCGGCCGCTCGTCGAGCAGGCCTTCAGCGAAGCCCTCGCCACCCTGGGAGGCCGGGTCGACATCCTGGTCAACGCCGCCGGGATCATCGCCCGCCACAAGTGCGAGGAATTCCCGATCGAGGACTGGGAGAAGGTCATCAATGTCAACCTCACCGCCTCCTTCTCCATGTGCCAGCTGGCCGGCCGCGTCATGCTCGCCAACGGCTACGGCAAGATCATCAATATCGCCTCCATGCTCAGCTATTTCGGCGGCTATACAGTTCCAGCCTATGCCGCCTCCAAAGGCGGTGTCGCCCAGCTGACCAAGGCGCTGGCCAACGAATGGGCCCGTCGCGGCGTGCATGTGAACGCGCTGGCGCCCGGCTACATGGATACGGAACTCAACGCCCGCCTGGTCAGCGACCCGGTCCGCAACGGCGAGATCCTGGCCCGCATCCCGGCCGGCCGCTGGGGCACGCCGGACGATATGAAGGGCGCCGTCGTCTTCCTGGCGGCCCACGCCTCGGACTATCTGGACGGTGCGGTCATTGCCGTCGATGGAGGCTACCTCGGCCGATGACAGGCGGCTGCCTTGGCCGGGGAACGCATCCGCCCCTGTGCCGGCGATCCGGCGAGGCTGAACCCGTACGTTTTTCGTGCAAGTTTGTGTAATATATCCTGCATATTCCATGACAATAGCGTATAATATACGGCAATAAGTCAAATTAATGAAATATGCATAATCAATCCTTGCATTTAGCAATAACCCATGCTACTCTATGGACATCCGAAGCAGCATTTGGACAAAGGCGTCAGAACCGACCGGTTCCGGCGCCTTTTCTTTTTCGGATCGTATGCAGGAAAGGAGCGGCTCATCATGAAGAAACTGGAAATGATCATCCGGCCGGAGAAGCTCGAGGATGTCAAGGACATCCTCAACCAGGCCCAGGTCTACGGCATGACCGTGACCATGGTCTCGGGCGCCGGCCATCAGAAGGGACGCAAGGAGATGTACCGCGGAACCGAGATCAGCATCAACCTGCTGCCCAAGGTCAAGGTTGAAACCGTTGTGGCCGACGGGATCGTCAATACGCTGATCGACCGGATCTGCAAGGACATCCAGACGGGCAGCGTCGGCGACGGCAAGATCTTTGTCTACACCGTCGAGGATGCCGTCCGCATCCGCACCGGGGAGCGCGGGGAACATGCCCTCTAGCCGGAGGACAGCTGCTTCGGCCTGGCTACGGCAAACATCCCTCGTCTTCCTGACCACCCTGGCTGCGGCCATCTTCATCTCCGGCGCGGCACTCGCCAGCTACAGCGCCTGGACCGGATTCAGCATCAGCATTCTCGGCACCCCGTTAAACGCCATGATTCTCGGCTTCATGGCAGCATGGCTCGGCCTGCGCGACCTGCAGGCCGTCCGCCGCCTCCGGCAGGACACAGCCATGACGGAAGGATTCGCCCCCATCTCCACGACTCGCCGCGCACCGGCCGGACCGGTCGGCCGTTTCTCTCGGAAGCATTGATTTCACATCCCTGACAACTCATCCATGAATTGAAAAGTGAGGTAACCCTATGAAAAGGACAG
>CAYOHO010000196.1:0-4857 GCA_964403755.1 uncultured Oscillospiraceae bacterium | reverse complement strand
CTCGACGTCGACACGGAAGGTGTCACGACTGAGGCAGTCATGGTCGGCCCCAGCCAGGGAACCTGCTATGTCAACAAGGGCACACTGACCCTGATCTGGCAGGATGGTCCCAACGCCTACCTGATTTCCGGCAAAATAGACAAAGAATCCGCTCTGAAAATGGCTAATGCGACGAAATAGGTCAAAAATACAATTTTTTCGAGAAAAGGTGTAACAAAACGCCGGGCCCAGACGTTTTTATGGTGAAGACATCGCCAAGCGAGTCTAATCGAAACGAAGGGTGGAACCATCATGCTGCTCAAGAAGATCCTGACGACCGCAACCATTCTCTGCCTGCTTCTGATGACACTGGGCACCCCAGTCGCCGCCAGTGCCGCTGGTGCGCCGCAAGCCGGCACCTCCGGACTCATCGGCGTGACGCCCATGTTTGCCTATATCAGCCGGGCCTCGACCAATCTCACCATCTCGTCCTCCGGCCTGGTGACGGCAACCGGCTCCATCACCGGCTATGAGGGCATCACGGATGCCGTCTACATCTTCCTTGACCTCCAGTACTACAGCAATGGCACCTGGGTGACCATCGGCAGCTGGTCTGACTCGTTTGCTTCCTACCGTGGCTTCCTGTCCGGGTCATGCTATGTCTCGCCCGGATTCACTTACCGCGTCCATGGAACCTACTATGCCCATTCCGACTACAATTACGAGACCATCGAGCAGAACAGCCGCTCGGTCTACTACTGATCCCTGCACGCCCTGGGCGTGCCTGGCCTGATCCGGGCACGCCCGCTCTCCTCCCCCGCACTCATGCGGTGTTCCTCCCGGGTCCTGGCACCGGGGACGCCGGCCGCTTCTGGTGGCTGCGTCCGGCGTCCCCCTGTCAGACGGTGAGCAATGTCAGTCGGCGTGTCCGGCTGGATCTCCGTCCGGCCCGCAGCATCACCGCCAGCCCATATCCAGACAGCTGAGGAAATTGCCATGGACCTGATCATGATGCAGAACTCGCTCAAGCGCCTGACGGCCCGCCGGAAGACGTCCGCTCCCCCGACAGGCGGCGTGCAGGCAGCAGGCGGGATCGCCGCAGCAGGCGGGACGGCCTCCATAGCCGGCACTGAAGCCTATGACCATTGCGATGAATTCATCCGCCGCTGCAAGTCGGTCATCCGCGCCAAGGATGTCCGGGCTGCGCGCCAGATCCGCCATGACGCGACAGCCATCTTCGGAAGCGTCATCCCAGGCTGGAACGGGGCGCTCATGGGTCAGTTCACCGGCTTTTACCTCGATGATGCGGAAATGATTCTCGCCAAGCTTGCCATCTTCCGGGCGAACCGCGACCGCCAGAATCCGTGCGACTATGTCAACCTCAGCCGCGTGGCCATCCGCATCATGGCCATGGAAGAAAGCTTCGATCAGGCATTGTCCCAGATCCGTGATGATCCTTTGGCCCTGACAGCGGACCTGCTTCATATCCACGGCATGCTCCGGCGGTACCAGACGATTGCAGAAGGGCCGCTCGAACCCGGCGAACGCTGGGAAAAGGCCCGTCCGTTCGTCCTCTGGGCGACGACGCTCGACGCAGCACTGGCCCGCCATATTGTGCCCCTGCTTGTCCATTCCGTACGCTGATGCCCTTTGTTCGTCCAAACCAGAAAAAAGCGGGCCCCACTTCATGTGGAGCCCGTTTTTGTGTGCAGGTGACCGGTTCCGGCGCTGTCTGGCGGCAGCACCTGTGTCCGGTGTCAGGCGCCGACGAACTCGCGGATGGACTTGGCGATGCCTTCGGCATCGAGGCCGTAGCAGGCAAGGATGTCCTCGTAGGGACCGGAGGTCGCATAGGCCTTGGGGATGCCGAGGCGCTTCACCGGGACCGGCTGCGCTTCGCTGGTGACCTCGCAGACCAGGGTGCCGAGGCCGCCGTCAGCGTAATGCTCCTCGACGGTGACGATGCGGCCGGTCTTGCGGGCGGCTTCGAGCACGAGCTCGCGGTCAATCGGGCACACGGTCGGCATGCCGATGACCTGGGCGCTCACGCCCTGGCCAGCCAGTGCTTCGGCGGCCTTGAGGGCTGCTTCGGTGGTCGAGCCGGTCGAGATGATCGAGACGTCGGTGCCGTCGCGCAGAACACTGCCCTTGCCGATCTCGAAGGGCTTGCTCTCGAACAGCTCGGGAATCTTCGGGTTGCCGATGCGCATGTAGACCGGGCCGACATGTTCGATCATGGCCTTGACGGCCTCGCGGATCTCGGTCGGGTCCTGCGGTGCCAGCACGACCATGCCGGGGATGACACGCATGATGGCGAAGTCCTCGAGCGAATGGTGCGTCGCGCCCAGGTCTGAGTACGTGATGCCGCTGTTGCGGCCGACCAGCTTGGCGTTCTGCTTCATGTAGCCAAGGTCGTTGCGGACCATCTCGAAGGGACGGGCGGTGACGAACGGGGCGATGGCGCAGAAGACGGGGATCTTGCCGGTCGAGGCCAGCCCGGCCGCGACGCCGACGGCGCCCTGCTCCATGATGCCGAGCTCGATATAGCGCTCGGGGTACTTCTTGGCGAAGTCACCAAAGCCGGAACTGTTGCCGCTGTCGGCGGAGATGACGACGATGTCCTCATTGGTGGCGGCCAGTTCGGTGACGGCCTTGCCGAATTCCTTGCGGGGATCAAAATACTGGCCGATCATGCTTCCACCCCCTTGCGGATCTCGGCTTCCAGGGCGTCAATGGCGCCGGCGATCTCGGCTTCGGCCTTGGCCAGGCCGGCCTCGTCAGGCGTCCAGTAATGGTAGGCGGCATTGTTCTCGGCGAAGGACAGGCCCTTCGACTTGATGGTGTGGGCGATGAAGACAGTCGGCTTGCCCTTTTCCAGCGGGGCGGAATCGAGCGCGGCGACGACTTCTGCCATGTCATTGCCGTCGATGTTCTTGACGGCCCAGCCGAACGCCTTGAAGCGCTCATCGATCGGCGTCATGTTCATGATGTCCTGGACCTTGCCGCTGATCTGCAGGCCGTTGAAGTCGACGAAGGCGACCACGTTGTCGAGGCCGTAGTGCGAAGCGACAGCCGCAGCCTCCCAGTTGGAGCCCTCCGGCAGTTCGCCGTCGCCCATGACGACAAAGACGCGCGAAGCCTTCTTCTCCATGCGCAGGCCCATCGCCATGCCGCAGGCAATCGAGAGGCCATGGCCGAGGGCACCGGTGTTGGCCTCGACGCCCGGCAGCTTGTGCATGTCGGGATGGCCGGGCAGCTTGCAGTGCAGGCAGCCGTAGGTGTCCAGGTATTCCTTGGGGAAGAAGCCGCGCTCGGCCAGCACGGCATACTGCACCATGCTCTTGTGGCCGGCCGACAGCAGGAAGCGGTCGCGCTCGGGCAGCTTCGGGTTCTTCGGGTCCACGTTCATGGTGTGGAAATAGAGCGCCGTCACGATCTCCATGCAGGAGAAGGCGCCGCCCAGATGGCCGTGGCCGCTGGCCTTCAGCATGCGGATGACGTTCTGGCGGCTCCGGGCTGCAGTCAGCCGGAGCGACAGGATCTCCTTCGGGTCAGCCATCACTTGGCCTCGCTTTCATACGATTCGCGCTCGTACTCGAGGATCCGGTCGACCTTGGATGCCGAACGCGAATTCGGATCGTAGGCCAGGCCGAGGTATTCCTTGACGAAGCACTTGGCCAGTTCACCGCCGGTGACCTGCGAGCCCATCGTCATGATGTTGGCGTTGTTGCTCAGCTGGGCGCGCTGAGCCTGGTAGATGTTGGAGACGCAGGCCGCATAGGCGCCGCGGACCTTGTTGGCCGCGATACTGACGCCGATGCCGGTGCCGCAGATCAGGATACCGCGCGCGCAGACGCCAGCGGCAACGTCTTCAGCCACCTTGAAGGCGACGTTGGCATAGATGGGGTCATCGCTGCCGTAATCGACCACTTCGTGGCCAAGGGACTTGATGAAGGGGATCAGCACATTCTTCAGATCCGCGGCGTTGGGATCGCAACCGATTGCAACTTTCATGGTATACCTCCGACGTGAATAAGCCTTGCGGGCGAGTTCTTGTATATACCAGTATAATATCGTGCGGATGAGATCCTGTCAAACCTGTATGACGGGTTCTTTGACAGAAGAAATCGCTTCCGGCAGCGGTGGTTCCTGCGATTGACGGCTGGCGCGGCCTTGGGGCGCCGGGGAAGAGCCGCGGGGGTGCCGGGCTGCGCCGCTGGCGTTGTCGGGGGATTACCGCCGGGTTTGCCGCATGGCGTGCAGGGGTTCGCATTCGGGTGTAGGATGAAGCTGCAGCCATTGCCCTGAATGATGCGGCCGGCGGACAGCCGCATGCGGATCTGCTGGCAGCCAGGCCCTGTTGCCATGAACGCATTGATCGGAGGCTTGCCATGGATGAAGAACTCATCGCGCCCTGCGGCATGAACTGCGCCCTCTGTGTCGCCTACCAGGCCCAGGCGCTCGACCTGAAGCGGAAGGGCTTCTCCCGTTCCTACTGTGCCGGCTGCCGGCCGCGCGGCAAGCACTGTGCCTTCATGAAGGGCCGCTGCGCCAAGATCGGCGAGGGACTGATCCACGACTGCAGCGAGTGCGGCGACTTTCCCTGCGCCCGGCTGAAGCGGCTGGACAAGCGTTATCGCACCCAGTATCACCTGAGCATGATCGACAACCTCAGGCAGATCAAGGCCGTGGGCATGGACCGGTTCCTGGTGCAGCAGGCGGCAGACTGGCGCTGTCCGCGCTGCGGCGGGACCATCTGCTGCCACATTGGCCTGTGCCTTGAATGCGATCTCGAGAAGTGGCGCCAGAACCGCACCTCCCGCTGGGGCGAGCGCTGATGGGGCGAGCGCTGATGGGGCGAGCGCTGATGGGGCGAGC
>CAYOHO010000195.1:0-4859 GCA_964403755.1 uncultured Oscillospiraceae bacterium | reverse complement strand
GGCTCGACCGGCCACTCCTACGCGATCGCCCACCTCAAGAACGCCGACAACATCATGGTCTTCGACAAGGAGAGCGCCTGTGTGCTCGAGGTTGTCCAGGGCAAGGTCGACGCCTTCACCTATGACCAGCTGACCATCTTCCGCAACTGGCAGGAGAACAAGGACAAGACGACCGTCAACCTGGCGCCCTATCAGGAGCAGCCGGAGTACTGGGGCGTCGGCATCAAGAAGGGCAATGACGCGCTCAAGGCCGATGTCAACGCCTTCATCAAGGAGTTCCGCGCCGGCGGCGGCTTCGACCGCCTGGCGGAAACCTACCTGACCGCCGAGAAGAAGACCTTCGACGAACTGAAGATCCCGTTCTTCTTTGATGTCGCCAAATGATGCCTGAACACAGGCCTGAACATCCGCCCGCCGCAGCGGCTGCCGCTTTCACCGCTGCGAAACCGCTCGCCAGCCGCCCCTGGTACCGGCTGGCCAATGCATTCCTGGTCGTCCTGCTCGCGGTCGGCTTCTTTGCCTATGCCGTCAGCCGCATCGACCACCACTGGCAGTGGGCGCGGCTGCTCGACTACCGCTACAAGTTCGGCTACGGCTTCCTCATCACGCTGGCGATCAGCGGCGCCTCGCTGCTGGTCAGCCTGGTCATCGGCGTGCTTGCAGCCGGCGGGCGGCGGTCATCCATCCTTTTCCTGCGCTACCTCTCGACCTTCTATGTCGAGCTGATCCGCGGCACGCCGATGCTGGTGCAGACGCTGATGCTCTTCTACCTGATCGGCACGGCCTTCCGGCTCAACAACCGCTATGTCATGGGTGTGGTCATCCTCTCGGTCTTCGCCGGCGCCTATGTCAGCGAGATCATCCGTGCCGGGCTCGAGAGCATTCCGGCGGCGCAGCTGGAGACGGCGCGCTCGCTCTGCTTCACGCGCTTCCAGACCTACCGCTACATTATCCTGCCGCAGCTGGCGCGGATTGTCCTGCCGCCGCTGGCCGGACAGCTGGCCTCGCTGGTCAAGGACTCGTCGCTGCTCTCCTTCATCGCGGTCAACGAGTTCACCAAGAATGTGCTCGAGGTCGACTCGATCACCTTCACGACCTTCGAGAACTACACCCTGCTGGCCGTCGGCTACCTGCTGATCACGCTGCCGATCTCGCAGCTGACGCGCTGGCTCGAGAGGAAGATGCACTATGAAAATTGAGATTGCCGGCCTGACCAAGACCTTCGGCGGCCAGGCGGCGCTCGACGGGCTCTGTCTCTCGGTTGCCGGCATTGACTCGCTGGCCGTCATTGGCCCGTCCGGCGGCGGCAAGACAACGCTGCTGCGCATCCTGGCCGGTCTTGAAACCCCTGACAGCGGCTCGGTCGCGCTCAACGGACGACCGCTCGTCTTCCGCGAGCCCGAGCTGACCGAGCACCGCCGCCGGGTCGGTGTCGTCTTCCAGGCCTACAACCTGTTCCCGCACCTCAGCGCCCTGCAGAACATCGTCCTGCCGCTGACCAAGACCCGCGGCGTGCCACCTGCCGAAGCCCGGGCCCAGGCTGAGGCCATGCTGGTGAAGTTCGGCCTGGCCGACCATCTGCAGAAGCAGCCGAACCAGCTCTCCGGCGGCCAGAAGCAGCGCGTGGCGATCGCGCGTGCCCTGGCCCTCAAGCCGGAGGTCTTGCTGTTCGACGAGCCAACCTCGGCGCTCGACCCGGAGATCACATCCGACATTCTCGATGTCATCCTCCAGCTGCGCCAGGAGGGCCGCAACATCGTCATCGTCACGCACGAGATCGGCTTCGCCCGCCACGCCTGCGACTATGTCGCCTTCATCAGCGAAGGCCGCGTCAAGGCGCAGGGCCCCAGCGACACGCTCTACCGGAACCCGGGCGCGGAGGAGTTCAGCCGCTTTGTCAGCCGCATCATTGAATGGAAGGTCTGACCCCGGAAGAGGCCGCCGCCCGCCCGGGCGCCTGCCATGCGCCGGGCGACCGGTTCCGGATAACTGGCTTCGGCGGCTGACCGATTGCATCTGATCGGATGATTGTTTTTGATTGAATGGCCCGGATCGCTGGCAACAGCCGCTTTCCGGGCCTTTTCTTGTGCCTTGTGCACGATTTTCAAACGAATATCATGTGCAAATAAGAGAAACGATTGATTGTATTTGATCGAGTATTGACATGGCGCGCAGAAGTGGTAGTATTCAATCATAAGCAATCAATCGGCGCCGGCCAATCAATCAGAAACGACAAACGAATTGCCGGACCAGCCGAACGGACCTCCAGAGCGAACCTGCCAAAGCATACAGTCATGGAACCGCAGGCGGCGCAAGCGCGCAGACGCGACGCGGACATGAACGAGAAAGGGAATCCGATGCTGATCAACGAAGACCTGATCCAGATGAACCTCCCCGCAGCCACCAAGGCAGAAGCGATCCGCCTGCTGGCCGAGAAGGCCGTCGCCGCCGGCCGGGTCAACGATGTTGTCGGCTATCAGGAAGCGGTCCTGCACCGCGAGGCCGAGTACAGCACCGGCATGGGTTTCGGCGTCGCCATCCCGCACGGCAAGACCGCCGCCGTCAATGAACCGCTCCTGATGTTCGCCCGTGTGGCTCCCATGGACTGGCAGTCGCTCGACGGCAGCCCGGTCGACATGATCTTCCTGATCGGCGTTCCGGCCGACGATGCCTCCACCGTCCACCTGAAGATCCTGGCCACGCTTTCCCGCCGCCTGATGAAGGAGCCGTTCCGCGATGCCCTGCGGGCTGCCACCACCCCGGCCGACGTGATGAAGGTCCTGACCGAATACGAAGTCGGCATCTGAGCCGCCCCTGAAGCCACCGGCCCGCAGTCCAGCACCGCATCGAGAAGGAGAGACACCATGCTGCCAGGCGAACGCAGAAACCGGATCCTTGAACTGCTCCAGGTCAGCCGGACCATCACGGTCCAGGCCCTGTGCGATGCACTCGCTGCCTCCGAGGCAACCATCCGCCGCGACCTGACAATCCTCGAGAGCGAAGGCCGGCTCGAGCGCACCCACGGCGGCGCTATCCTCAGCTTCCAGACCCGGCCGAACATCGAAGAGTCGTTCCAGGAGAAGGAATCGCGCTACGGCGCCCAGAAGCGGGCAATCGCACTCAAGGCCTTCGGCTATCTCAAGGAAAACGACAGCATCGTGCTGGACGCCGGCACCACGACCTTCGAGCTGGCCCGCCTGATCGGCCAGTCGACGCTCCACATCACGGTGATCACAAACTCCACGATCCTGGCCGGCGAACTGGCCGGCAACCCGAACCTCGAGCTGATCGCCCTCGGCGGCAAGGTCCGTCTCCACACCCAGGCCACCGTCGGCAGCATTGCCATCGAAACCCTGCAGCGCTTCAACATCAACAAGGCCTTCATCGCCGTCAACGGCATCTCGGCCGACCGCGGCCCGACCACGCCCGACCTTGAGGAAGCAGCCATCAAGAACGCCATGCTGACCGCCGGCTTTGAGCGCTTCGTCCTCGCCGACCACACCAAGTTCAACCGCATCTTCCTCTGCCAGATCGCGCCCATCTCGATGATCGACACGATCATCACCGACGCCGATCTTGATCCAGCCCTCGTCCCGGCCTTCGAGCAGCAGGACGTCCAGGTCGTCATCGCCTGATGCCCGGAACGCCAGGACCGAAAGAGCAGGCCATCCCCACCGGATACCCTGGCAACAGCCGCCCGGCCCCCGCCGATAAAGGAGCAATCATGATCACGACCGTCACCCTCAACCCCGCCATCGACCGGACGATCACCGTCGATACATTCGTCTATGGATCGGTCAACCGGGTCGGGAGCTCACGCGAAGACATGGGCGGCAAGGGCATCAATGTGGCCCGCATTCTCGGCGCCCTGGGCACGGAGTCCCGTGCGACCGGCTTCATCGGCCGCCGCAACCTGGCCCAGGTGGAATCCCTGCTGGCCCGTGACGCGATCCGCTGCGACCTCGTCCCCGTCGAAGGCACAACCCGTCTCAACACCAAGCTTCTCGAGTCCAGCTCCCGCACGACAACCGACCTCAACGAAGCCGGCTTCCGCGTAGGCGAGACCGAGCTGGCCGCCCTGAAGGACAAGATCGCGGCCCTGGCCGCCGAGAGCACCTTCACTGTCTTCAGCGGCAGCGTGCCGCCGGGACTGCCGGACACCATCTACCGCGACCTGATCCGTCTCGCCGGGCCAGCCTGCCACACCGTTCTCGACGCCGACGGCGAACTGCTGCGCAATGGCCTTGAGGCCAGCCCGTATCTCATCAAGCCCAATATCCATGAGCTGGAGAACGCCCTCGGCCGCCGCCTGCCGGAGGCAGCCGACATTGTCGCCGCCGCCCGGGAAATCATCGCCCGCCATGGCGTGACCTACGTGCTTGTCTCGATGGGCGGCGACGGCAGCATTCTGGTCTCGGCCGATGCAGCCCTCAAGGCCGAGCCGATCAAGGTCGACGTCCGCGGGACAGTCGGCGCTGGCGACTCCATGCTGGCCGGATTCCTCCACAGCCTCGCGCTCGGGCTTCCCGCAGCCGATGCCCTGGCCTGTGCCACCGCCTGTGGCGCCCTCGCCGTCAGCCGGGAAGGCACCGAAGCCTTCACCCTGGAAGAAGTGACTGCCTGCGCCAGCCGCGCAGTCGTCCATAGCCTCTGACCGAAAACGGCCCCGACTCGGCATCCGGCGCCCGAAGCCGGTGCCGAGTTCCCTGACCCAGCATCCGGCGCCCTCAGAAGGCGCCTCGCCCGAACTTCAGCACAGGCTGCCGCAAGGCAAAGACACAAGCCCAGGTCCGGTCCGGCCGCATGCAGCCGGGACGTTCCTTCCCTGCGCCCGGAAAGCCAGCCCGACCGAACCCATG
>CAYOHO010000194.1:0-4869 GCA_964403755.1 uncultured Oscillospiraceae bacterium | reverse complement strand
CCGGCGCGCACCGGCCGCCGGCTGCCGAGTGGCCGTCGCTGGCCCGATTCCTGCCGGCCGCCTTCCAGAACCGGCGCAAGAAGCTGCGCAATGTGCTCGCGAGCCTGCCGGCCGCAGCCGGCATTCCTGACCGCACCCGGCTCGATGCCGTCTGGAAGGAGCTGGCGCTGGGTGACAACATCCGCGCTGAAGCGCTTTCGCCGGCCCAGTGGTATGCCCTTTTTCTTGCCCTCCACTCCTGACGGATCCGATGCGGCCGGGCTCTCCAGGCCCTGACGCCTGCCGTTCCCGGATGCATGGTTGCCGGGCGGCGGACCGTGGCTTATACTGAATTCGGCTTGATGCACCATCACCCATCCCGTCCAGCAGGAGGAGCGAGCCGAATGGAAAAGGAAATCCACAAGATCAGCGTCCGGATCGGCGGGATGTCGTATAGTCTCGTCTCGGGCGAATCGGAGGCCTACACGCGCCAGATCGCAACCCGCGCCGACGAGATGATCCGCCGCGTCTCGATGTCAAGTCCGCACCTCAGCCAGCAGATGACAACGGTTCTGGCGCTGGTCAATGCGATTGACGAGCTGACCCGCCAGGCGACCCAGCAGGCGCTCGCCGAACAGCAGCGCGATGCCGCCGAACTCAAGACGGCCGAGCTTCGGACCGAGCTTGCGCGGGCCCGGGAGCTCAACTGGGAGATGAAGAAGGAAATCCTGCGCCTGTCGGCATTGGGCCACGATCAGGAGCACCAGCCCGCCAGCCCGTCTGCCCTTGCCGGCTCGACGGTCCATGCCGGCCCGGACGCCCTTGAACCAGCGGCTGCTCCCGCCCATGCTGCCGTTGCGGAAGCGCTCGCTGCCCGGTCCAGCCAGTCTGGCCTGGATTCGTCGGCCATTCCGGAAGCGGCTGCTGCCCCGACCGATCACGCATCCCTGGCTGGCTACGCACCTGCAGCCGATCACGCACCCAAAGCCGGCCACGCGTCTTCAGCCGATCACGCACCCACGGCCACTCACACCCCCCCCGCCAATCATGAATCGCCGGCCGGCGCGTCGAATGCGCCGCGCCCGCTGCTTCAGATGCGCCAGACCGGCCTGGACGAATATCTGTCCAGCTTCGGACTGCCGCAGACGGCCGGAGACGGACAGGTCATCGATGATGAGCCCTGAGCGCGACCACGGCCCTGAACTGCTGCTGCCGGCGGGTGAGCTGCCGATCCTGCAGACGGCCGTCGACAACGGCGCCGATGCGGTGTATCTGGGCGCTGCCGCCTTCAGTGCCCGCGGCCATGCCGCCAACTTCGACGATGACGCCCTGGCGGCCGCCGTCGCCTACGCCCACGAGCGTTCGTCACGAATCTACCTGGCCCTCAACACCCTGATTGCCGACGAGGAACTGGCCGATGCGCTCGACCTTGCGGTACGCGCCGCTGCCATTGGCGTCGATGCCCTGATCCTTCAGGACATCGGCCTGGCCTGTCTCATCGGTCAGGCGCTGCCCGGCCTGCCGCTGCATGCCAGCACCCAGATGACGATCTATGACGAATCGATGCTGCCGGCGCTGAAGGCCGCCGGCTTCCAGCGCATCATCCTGCCGCGCGAATTCTCGCTGCCGGAGGTCGCCGCGTTCACCCGGGCCGCCCATGCCATCGGGATGGAGACCGAGATGTTCGTCCATGGCGCCCTCTGTGTCTGCTATTCCGGCCAGTGCCTGTTCAGCAGCCTGACCAGCGGCCGCAGCGGCAATCGCGGCGTCTGCGCCCAGCCGTGCCGGCTCAGCTACCGTCTCCGTGAAGATGGCCGGCTGCTGCCGGCCGGAGCCTGCCTGTCGCCCAAGGACCAGGCAGCCTACGCCCAGCTGGAGGCCATCGCCGCAACCGGCGTCGACTCGCTCAAGGTCGAGGGCCGCATGCGCTCGGCTGCCTATGTGGCCCAGGCCGCGGCCACCTATCGGAGCCTGCTCGATGATGGGCGGCCGTCCCGCCTGCTTTCGAAGGCTGCACCGGCGCTTTCATTGCCGGCGGCGGAAGAGCGCCTGCTGCTGGCCTTCAACCGCGGCGGCGGCTTCACCGACCGCGCCTTCACCGGACGCAAGGACCGCAGCTTCCTGTCCGGCGCCCATGTGGGCAGCCACGGCATCCTCATCGGCACCGTCGCCGAGACCCGCAGCAAGGGTGGAATTCTGGCGCTGAGCCTGCTCACCGGCGTTTCGGTTCCCGAACGTGGCGACGTCCTTTCCGTTCGCCGGCCGGAGCGCCGGGACGAGAACGATCCCGCCGAGCGAATGATCGAAGTCGCCAGCGCGCCCATCGGTACTGCTGAGCAGTTTGGCGGCCGTTTGCATGTCCAGGGCTTCCATCCGGACGTGCTGGGAAAGCTGCGCCCGGGCGATCAGGTCTACCGGATGAACAGCGCCCGCGCCGATCAGGCCGTCCTCTCCAGCCACAGCCGCCGGACGCCGATTGCCTTCACACTGTCGGCGGTCGACGGTACGGTTCAGCTTAGTGCGCGCGTCACCGCCGGCCCGTTCCTCGAAACCATCGCTGTGGCGGCGGTTCCGATCGATCCGGCGCTGACTCGTCCGCTGCAGGTCGAGCGGATTCATGAGCAGCTGGCCAAGACCGGCGGAACACCCTACCTGGCTGAAGACATTGCAGCTGGCGAACCGGTCGCCCTGTCGATCGGCAGCCTCAACCAGCTGCGCCGCCAGGTGCTGGCCCAGCTGTCCGAACGCCTGGCCATGGCCTCGCGCCGTGAGGTCAGTTCCGAATCCCTGGCGCGTCTGAAGGAACGCCTGCGCCAGGCGCAGGCTGTCGACGCCCCGGCTGTCCATGCCCGCGCCGGTGCGTCCATGTTTGAACCGGCCGCCCCGGTGCAGACTGCCGCCTCGCTGCAAACGGCTGCCCCGGTGCAGACGGCTGCCTTCTTCTATCGCTGGCCGGACACTGATGACGCCCTCGCCTGCGGTGCCGATGCCTATCTGCTGCCGGCCGCCGGCCTGGAGTCGCCGTCCAGCCGAGAGCAGCTGGCGGCCCTGCGCGCTGCCGAACCGCAGGCGCTCTGTGTTCTGGTCCTGCCCCCGGCAGCGGCCGGCATGCAGGCCGAGCAGCTGCGCCAGTGGCGGGCGGATGGCACGCTGCGCCTCTTCGACCGCCTGGCCGGCGGCAACCCCGGGCTGGCGGCGCTGGCGCAGGAAGCCGGCATTGGCTTCGAGGCCGATGCCACCGCCAATATCTACAACCATGAATCACTTGCGGCAGCCGCCCGGGCCGGCGCCCGCGCCATCTGCCCGTCGCCGGAGCTGACGGATTCCCAGCGCCTGCGCCTGGCTGCCCTGGCGGCCGGCATCATCACCGGCGCACAAGCCCAAGGCACCAGCATCGGTGACAGCTCGGACAGCAACGCCGGCGACAGCCGGAAGCCAGCGGCGGATCTGCGGCTGGACTGGCTGGTCCATGGCCGCGAGCGGCTCATGTACACCGCCTACTGCCCGGTCGGCAGCAACATCGACGGCTGCCACCGCTGCCAGGGCCACCGGTACCAGATTCAGGACCGGAAAGAGCGCCAGATGCCGCTCCTGCTGCATCCGCCATACTGCACGGCGACGATTCTGAATGCCGACTCCATCGTTCCGCCTGCCAGCCTGACCCGCCTGGTCCAATTGGCCCCGGCACGGCTTCGCCTCCTGTTCCTCGACGAGCGTCAGGCGGAGCGCCGGCAGCTGCTGCTCCAGATGAGGCAGCGCTTTGGTGCGGCAACCTGACCTGCCGACCAATCAGACAGCAACACAATATGCCATAACGTCCTGACTGCCTGTTGAGAGGATTACCTGATGAGCATATCCCGAAATTCCGAGCAAAATGACCCGAATATTCCCGAAGATATTGGCCCGAAGGCTGTTCCAGTCGCCGTTCGACTGCTCCCCGGCGGCTATCTGCCACGTTACACCTCGCGACATGCCGCCGGCTGCGATCTCACCGCAACCGCTGATGTCGTGATCCGTCCCGGTGAAACCGTCGTCCTGCCGCTCGGTTTCATCATGGCGCTGCCGCCCGACTGCGAAGCACAGGTTCGACCGCGCAGCGGTCTGTCGCTGCGCACCATGCTGCGCCTTCCGAACGCGCCGGGTACCATCGACGCCGATTACCGTGACGAAGTCGGGGTGATCCTGGAGAACGCCTTCAGCCCGGCGATCCTGCCGGGCCTGATTGCCGCCCGGCCATCCCTGCTCGCTGAGCTGCAGGCCCGCTACCGGCTCGTCCGGCTGCGCGACCTGCTGCCGGCCCCAGCGCCTGTCGCAGCCCCGGCGCCTGCCGCAGCCCCGCCGCCTATCGCAGCCCCGGCGCCTGCCGCAGTCCCTGCGCCTGTCACGGCCCTGCCCCAGGTCCCGGTCCCGACGCAAGCCCAATCCCGGGCGCCCGCTTCACAGGATGATCCGGAACCCATGACTGCCGCCGTTGCCGATCAGCCAGCCAGCCTGCTGACTGACTGGCTGGACCAGCTGCTCTGGGTCGATGCCGAGGGCCTGCCCTATGGCACCATCCGCATCCGGGCCGGTGAACGCATCGCCCAGCTGGTGGTGACGGAAATCCGGCGCGCCGTCTTCGATCCGGAAAGCGATCCACTCGAAGTTGGCCACAACCGCGGCGGCGGCTTCGGTTCGACCGGCGTCGCCACCTGAGCCGTTCCACTGGCACCTGTCGGCCGGCGTCCCATCCGTCGCTGAAAAAAGCGCAATTCTGTGGTGGCGCCGGAAAGTCAGGAAAACCGCCAGGAAACCGCGAAACACGGCGCTAAACCAGCCGCTGGACGCGCTGCTCCGCATTGACAGAGCAGGCGTCCAAACCCTATAATCGAAGTGCTGTTGAAAAACGCC
>CAYOHO010000193.1:3196-4891 GCA_964403755.1 uncultured Oscillospiraceae bacterium | reverse complement strand
CCACGCGGCTGGCCGGTCCTCTACGTCGGCCAGGGCGACACCAACAAGAGTGTCAATGGCATCGGCTTCCGTGTCTTCAGCCTCATCGACCAGTCGCTGCTCTACTTCCAGAGCGGCAGCGACCCGAATGCCTACCGGAAGGACTGGGGCGCCTGCGACTCGTCGCCGATCTTCGCCGGCCAGTCCGATACGCTGATCTACCCGATGGAGAACGGCATTGTCTACACGGCGAAGATGAATACGATCTTTGACAAGGCAACCGGCAAGGTCAGCATCAGCCCCGAGTTCACCAACTACCGCTACAAGATGCCGAACCTGGCGCTTCAGGGCATCGAGAGCTCGATGGCCATCTATGACCACTATGGCTATTTCAGCGACAATTCCGGCGTGCTCCACGCAATCGACCTCAACACGCTCAAGCCCGTCTGGACGTTCCGTCAGGAGGATGACTCCGATGTCACGCCGGTCCTTTCCCAGAAGGGCGACACCGTCGCCCTGTACACGGGAACCGAGATTGACTGGCAGAAGAACATCATCGGCAACTACCAGGGCGACGCCTTCATCTACAAGTTCGACGCCCTGACCGGCAAGACCCTCTGGAAGACCTCCTACAAGGCCTGGACCAAGAACGCGGCCAATGTCGGCGACGATGTCAACGGCGGTGTCATGGGCACCCCGATTGTCGGCAAGAAGAACATCAGCAACCTGGTCATCTTCAATGTCTGCATGACATCCGGCATCTACAGCGGCAGCACCCTGGTCGCCTTCAACGAGGCGGATGGCAAGCTGGTCTGGGAGTACAAGATGAACGCCTACTCCTGGAGCTCGCCAGTCGATGTCTATGACAAGGACGGCAATGCGTATATCCTGCTACCCGACTCGGCCGGACAGATCCACCTGATCGATGGCAAGACGGGTCAGCGCATCACCGTGCTCGAGACCAAGAAGACCGACGGCACCACCAATGGCGGCAACATCGAGTCGTCCGCCGCCGTCTTTGGCGACATGCTGGTCATCGGAACCCGCGGCAATGTCATTGTCGGCGTCAGGATCGGGTGAGCAGCATGGAAGGCATCAGCGACTACCAGGTTATCCATTCCATTGCCGCCGAACTGGGCGGCTACCGCAAGGGGACGGTCACCGTCTTCATTGACCTGGAGCGCGGGTTCCTGACCTGGCGCGAAAGCAACCGCTGGTGCAACAACTTCACCCGCACGATCACGGGTGAGCAGATTGATACGCTGCGGACACAGCTCGAGGCCTGCGGCCTGCTTGGCTGGCGAAGCCTGCACGACCACACGCCGGCACCCGATGACGATGCCGGCAGCGAACCCTGGAAGCCGCGCCTGACCTGGGAAGTGCGCATCCGCAGCAGCAGCCACTGCTGGCAGCGCAGCGGGGAGAACCGCCTTCCCCGGCAATGGCCGGATTTCCGGGTTGCCATCGAGAACATCACCCGGACCAATTTCAGCATCTGAGCGGAAACCGGGCGCCGGCAGCTGTCCAGCCCCGAACCGGACGCCGGCAGCTGTCCAGCCCCGAACCGGATGCTGAGCCCGACAGCACCCGATTCCAGCCCCGGCTACACCCCGATCCCGATCCCGGGCCCGCCCCCCCCCCCGCCCCCCGGACCCGCATGGCCGACGGCCGGGGGGACAGGGGGTCCCCGGACAGCTTAACCCGCGTGTGCGCGGA
>CAYOHO010000193.1:0-3186 GCA_964403755.1 uncultured Oscillospiraceae bacterium | reverse complement strand
GAACTCCCCATAAGCGACCTCACGATCACCAAACACCCCCGCCCCCGCACCCGGTACGCTCATGGCAGACGACAGGAGGAACAGGTGGACCAGGAACAGCTTAACCAGCTGGTGCGCGATGCCCAGGCAGGCGACCGGGAGGCCTTCTATGGCCTCTACCAGACCTACTGGCGCCAGATCCGCTACTTCATCTGGAAGACCCTCAAGAATGAGTCGGAGGTCGAGGACGTCCTGCAGGAGACCTTCATCGAGGCCTACCGCCACCTCGGCCCGCTGCGCGAGCCAGCGGTCTTCCGCCCCTGGCTTTACAAGATTGCGCTCTACCAGTGCAACCGCGTTTTCCGGCGCTCCAAGCCGCTCAACTTCAGCGAGATCGACGAGAGCGTGATTGCCGCAATCCCCGATGAAAACGCGGAATTCCTGCCCCAGTCCGTGCTCGAGGACAAGGAGGCGGCGGCCCTGATCATGCGTCTGGTCGACAAGCTGCCGACCGAGCAGCGCCAGTCCCTGCTGCTTTTCTACTTCCAGCAGATGAGCATTGCCGAGATCGCGAAGATCATGGACTGCCCGGAAAACACGGTCAAGAGCCGTCTGCGCTATGCCCGCCAGACCCTCAAGACCGGCATCGAGAAGGAGCAGCACCGGGGTACGCTGCTGTTCTCCTCCATGCTGGGCGCCATGCTGCTCTTCCCTCTGGGAATGCGCTGAGCCGGCTGCGGGGAATACGGCACCGGGCTGAGGGCCCCTGTTGCAAACACTTATCCGCCCGGACGCGGACCAGAGGCCGGCGGGCCTGCGGCAAGGGGGCTGCGGGTTTGCCGATGCCGCCGGCTTATGATACAATACGTCCGATTATCGCAGACACTGTCTGCAGATGGGGTAGATCTGAATGGATTTTCTGGAAGGCTTTCTGCTTGGGCCGCTGTGGAGTGATACGGAATTCGAGACCAGACGGCACCGCGGCTTCTACTGGTTCATCGGACTGGCTGTCAGCGCCCTGCTGGCCTACCTTGTCCTGTATCCGGAAAAGTCGCCGCTCCTGCTGGAGGTATCGGTTACCGGGCTCATTGCCCTGTTCTTCTTCCTTGCCCTGGTATCGCCGCTGCTCAGCCATATCTACTATCGCATGATCCTGCCGGTCCGGCTCGTGATCCTGCTGCTCCAGGCGCTCAAGTATGCCGCCGGCATGCTGGTGCTGCTGCGCCAGGTCCTGCCCCGCATCAGCTTCAATAGTGCAACGGTCGGCCAGGACTCCATGGACTTCATCAATCGCATCATTGGCGCGACAACTGACTATTTCACCGGCATGGCCCAGGGAACGGGCATGATCGTCGGCATTGTCGCGGGCGGACTCGGTGTCGTCCTCGTCATGATCCTGGCTGCCCTGGTTGCCCTGGTCGTGCCAATCATCTGGCTTTACATCATGCGCCTGATCCAGGGCGTGATCGACCAGCTGGCCATCCACACGGTCATTCGCGACATGAACTGAGCCGGATTCGGATCGGTCCGCCGGCCGGCTGGCCGCTGAAGGCCAGCTGAAAACGTCTGTATGGGAGAAAATATGCGTAAAACCAAGATCATCTGCACCATGGGCCCTGCTGTCGAGCAGGATGATGTCCTGGCCGACCTCATCCGGCGCGGCATGAATGTGGCCCGCTTCAACTTCTCGCACGGCTCGCGCGAGGAGCACCAGGGCCGTGTCGAGCGGATCAAGCGCCTGCGCGAGGAGCTGAACGCACCGATTGCCCTCCTCCTCGACACCAAGGGGCCGGAGATCCGCACGGGCAACTTCGAGAAGGGCCCGATCCAGCTCAAGGAAGGCGAGACCGTCACCCTCCAGGCCGGCGACATGCCGGGCAACGAGAAGCTGATCCCGGTCAGCTATGCCCAGATCGCCCAGGACGTCACCGTCGGTTCCTCGATCCTGATCGATGACGGGCTGATTGAGCTTGAGGTCCTGAATGTCGAGAACGGGAAGATCCTCTGCCGGGTTGCCAATTCCGGCACCGTCTCCAACCACAAGAGCATCAACCTGCCAGGCGCCATCATCAACCTGCCGGCCCTGGCGGAGAAGGACATGGAGGATATCCGCTTCGGCATCGCGAACGGCTTCGACTTCATCGCGGCTTCGTTTGTGCGCAAGGCCGAGGACGTCATGGAGATCCGCCGCTTCCTCGACCACAACGGCGGTGAAGCGATCAACATCATTGCCAAGATCGAGAACCGCGAGGGCATCCACAATTTTGACCGCATCCTCAAGGTGGCCGACGGCATCATGGTCGCCCGCGGCGATCTCGGCGTCGAGATTCCGATCCAGGAAGTGCCGCTGGTCCAGAAGACACTGATCGAGAAATGCTACAAGATCGGCAAGCCCTGTATCACCGCAACCCAGATGCTCGACTCGATGATCCGCAATCCGCGCCCGACCCGCGCCGAGGTCAGCGATGTCGCCAATGCCATCTATGACGGAACCAGCGCAATCATGCTCTCCGGGGAAACCGCCATGGGCCGCTATCCGGTCGAGGCACTCTCGATGATGGCCGACATCGCGGAGGCGACCGAGCTGTCGATCGACTACTGGAAGAAGTTCTCCGGCAGCAAGTACGAGATGCTGCCGAGCGTGGCCAACGCCATCAGCCATGCCGCCTGCACGACAGCCATGGACCTGCGCGCGGCTGCCATTGTCGCTGTCACGCATTCCGGCCGCACGGCCCGCATGATCTCCCGCTTCCGTCCGGAATGCCCGATCATCGCGCCAACGGTCTCGCCGCAGGCCCAGCGCCAGCTGGCGCTGTCCTGGGGCGTCATGCCGTATCTGGTCGAAGAGTACGACAATACGGACATGATGTTCGAGATGGGCCTGCAGAAGGTGCTCGAATCGGGCGTTGCCAGCAGCGGCGACGTGGTCGTCATCACCGGTGGCACGCCGACCGGCATGAGCGGCACGACCAACACGCTCAAGGTTCAGACCATCGGACGGGTTCTGGTGCAGGGCAAGAGTGTCAGCCGCGGTTCGCACTGCGGCGAGCTGCTGGTCGTCAATTCGGCGGATGATCTGCGCGATGCCGACCAGCTGTTCGAATATGTGCTGGTGGCAAGCAAGACCAGCAATGACATGCTGCCCTACATGAAGAAGGCGACTGCCTTTGTCGTCGAGGACCCCGACCCGGCGGGACATGCCGCCAC
>CAYOHO010000192.1:0-4913 GCA_964403755.1 uncultured Oscillospiraceae bacterium | reverse complement strand
CCCAGCTTCTTGGCCTCGATCGGGTTCTTGACGGTGACTTCGCTGCCATTAAGCAGGATCGATCCCGCGTCCGCCTGATAGATGCCGCTGAGAATCTTGAGCAGAGTCGACTTGCCGGCGCCGTTCTCGCCCATCAGGACGTGGACTTCACCTTTGCGGCATTCGAAGCTCAATCCCTTGAGCGCGTGGACGCCGTAGAAGCGCTTGTCAATGTCGACCATTTGCAGGACGGTTTCATTCGACACTCGCAATACCTCCAAACCTTCAATTTATGCTGGAATTCTGTCTGTCACTGGCGCCATCCCGCATCTGCCGATACAGCCGGCGGACAGGCGCCGGGGTGCCGGCCGCTGCGGTCTGGTGTCGACTGGTGGCTGGCTGCATCCACAGGCGTGGCATGGCAGTGGCGCTGATGCAGTTGCTGATGCTGCAGGTTCAAGGGTCAAGTGGCCGGAAGGCAGGGTTCTGGTCCGTTCCAGGCTGTCGGCTGGCGGGGGCGTGCAGGGGGCGTTCTTCCGGTCATCGGAGGCCGGTCTGCCCCGCTCCAGTCCTGCCGTTGTCTGCCGGTGGCGGCCAAACGAAGCGAGGTCCTGGCTTTCTATCGACTTTCGTCCGACAGAACAATGAAAGTGTACCGCCGTGTTCACGGTTTGTCAACAAATTACCACGATTTTACGAGCCTCGTCGTTCATTATGCCCATAACATGATCAAAACTTGCTCATTCTCCTTGTAGACATATTGGCCAATGTCGATTCAGACCTGCTCACAGCGCCAGACGGCAGACCTGACCGATATCTTCGCAGTCTTGGGGCTGGAAGCTGCCTGGCTGGTCGCTGCGATGCATCTGGATGGCCCTGGTCAAGGATGGGATGTCCTCCTCGGCAGCCTTCGGGATTCATCCGGCCAGTCCATGCCTGGCCACCCCTGCGGTCAGGCATGGACCAGCATCACTGTTCCAATTATCCGCAATTCGAATCGCGGTTGCAAGCGATACCGGCGCGCAATGGCTCGCGGACATATGTCACCCGAAAACGTTTGCAGCCTTTTTCATGATTTTCATGATGTGTGTTCATGAAACCCCTGTATTTCGAAAGGATTCTTTGCATAAACGATTGCGGAATGGCGCAAAGACAAGTATAATGCGAGAAGCCTTAACAATGGGGGAGAATTGGTTTATGAGTATGGAATGCAGATTCGGCACGAAAGTTGCCATCATCGGCGCCGGTTCAGTCGGCGCCTCCATCGCCTTTGCGATGTCGATCAATCAGCTGTGCAACGAGCTGGTCCTGATCGATGTGAACAAGGACAAGGCTCTCGGCGAGGCCATGGATATCAATCACGGCTTGCCGTTTCTTGGCCAGATGGTCGTCCGCGCCGGTGACTATACCGACTGCGCCGACTGCGATGTCATCGTCCTTACGGCCGGCATGCCCCGCAAGCCCGGCGAAACCCGCCTCGACCTTGCCCGCAAGAATGTCCAGCTGGCCCACACGATTGTCGACTCGTTCATGCCCTACTACAATGGCGGCGTCATCCTCGTCGTCAGCAACCCGGTCGACGTCCTCACCTACAAGATCTCCGAGTGGACCGGCCTGCCCGCCGGCCGCGTCGTCGGCTCCGGCACCGTCCTCGACAGTGCCCGCTTCCGCTACCTGCTGAGCGAGCGGCTCAAGGTCGACGTCAAGAACATCCACGGCTACATCATCGGCGAGCACGGCGATTCGCAGCTGCCGGCCTGGAGCGTGACCAACATCGCCGGCATGACTGTCGCCGACTACTGCAAGGGCGCCGGGATCGAATTCACCCAGGCTGACCGCGAAGAAGTCGCCCGCCAGGTCCGCGTGGCCGGCGCCGACATCATCAAGACCAAGGGCGCCACGTTCTATGGCATCGCCATCATGGTCAACACCATCGTCGAGTCGATCCTCAACGGCGCCAGCACGATCCGCACCGTCGGCACAGTCATGCACGGCGCCTACGGCCTGAACGATGTTGTCATCAGCTCGCCGTCGATCCTCAACTCGGAAGGCGTCCAGCGCGTGCTCGAGCTCGACCTGACCCCGAAGGAGCACCAGCTGCTCTACGATTCGGCCGACCGCGTCCGCGAGATCATCGACCAGGTCAAGGATCTCTGAGAACCGGCCGCCCGGCGCGGCTGGCAACGCCAGCTGCAATCCCGTGCCAGACGCAAAAGGGCTTGTCTCCTGCAAACAGTGCAGTGAGACAAGCCCTTTTTCATGTCTTCAGGCCCTCCGGAACCGGGCGGCCGGTCATGGCCAGCCCGGTTCCGGAGGCGCCCGGTTCAGCGGCTCAAACGCACGGTCATTCGCCGTCCGGCTCTGCGCCTTCGAGCGGTTCGAGGGCGCCGGTAGCCTCTGCGTCATCCGGATCGCCGGCGCCATCAAGGCCGGACCCGGCTTCGGATCCGTCTTCCGTGTCAGCCGGCGGATTGTTGTAGCATTTGGTCAGCGTCTCAGGATCGGTTTCGGCATCCTCTTCGTGATCGACCACGGCGATGTCCACCACCTTGCCGTCGCGCGTCCGCATCAGGGTCACGCCCTGGGTGATACGCGAGAGGATCGGGATCTCGGAAGCCCGCATGCGGATGATGACGCCGCTGTCGTTGATCATGATGACGTCGTTGTCCTCGTCAACGAGGGCGATGCCGGCCAGCAGGCCGGTCTTCTCGGCCGGCTTGTAGGTGATCAGGCCCTTGCCGCCGCGCGTCTGGGCGCGGTAGTCCTCGAGCTCGGTGCGCTTGCCGAAGCCCTTCTCGGACACGACAAGCAGCGTCTTGCTGCCGAGCGTCGGAACCATGCCGATGACCGCATCGCCATCCTCGAGATCGATGCCGCGCACGCCCATGGTGTTGCGGCCGGTGGCGCGGACGTCGTCCTCGGGGAAGCGGATGGCCATGCCCTGGCGCGTGACCAGCACAATCTCGTGGTCACTGTGGGTGCACTGCACGCCGACCAGCTCATCGTTCTCGCGCAGGCTGACGGCGATCAGGCCGCTCTTGTTGATGTTGGCATACTCGGTGAGCTCCGTCTTCTTGACGATGCCCTCCTTGGTGGCCATCATCAGGTAGACGCCCTCCTCGAAGGCCTCGACCGGGATGACGGTGCGGATCTTCTCGCCGCCGTCAAGCTGCAGCAGGTTGACGATGGCCATGCCCTTCGCCTGCCGGCTGGCTTCCGGGATCTGGTAGCCCTTGAGCCGGAACACCCGGCCCTTGTTGGTGAAGAAGAGCAGGACAGCGTGCGTCGACGTCGTGATAAGCGTCTCGACGAAGTCCTCCTCGCGCGTCGCCATGCCGGTGACGCCGCGGCCGCCGCGATGCTGGACATTGCAGGTGTCGACCGGCATGCGCTTGACATAGCCGTAGTGGGTCAGCGCCACGACCACATCCTGCTCCTGGATCAGCGACTCGTCGTCGATGTCCTCGTCCTCGCCGGCCTCGATGGCCGAGCGGCGGTCGTCGGCATAGCGCTTGCGGGTGTCGAGCAGCTCCTCTCGGATGATGCCGAGCAGCAGCGGCTCCTCGCAAAGGACGCGGCGGAAGTACTCGATCTTCTCGGTCAGGTCGCGGTACTCGGCTTCGAGCTTGTCGCGCTCCAGGCCGGTGAGCCGGCCGAGGCGCATGTCGACGATATGCTGCGCCTGGCGCTCGCTGAAGCCGAAGCGCTCGCTCAGGCGCTGCTTGGCGGCGTCCTCGGTGCGCGACGAACGGATGATGGCGATGACCTCGTCGATGTGGTCGATGGCGATGCGCAGGCCCTCGACGATGTGGCGCCGCGCCTCGGCCTTCTCGAGGTCGAACTGGGTGCGGCGGCGGATGACGTCCTTCTGGTGCTCGAGGTAATGGCTCAGGGCCTGGCGCAGGTTGATGATCTTGGGCTCGAAGCGGCCCATGGCGTCCGGCACCAGGGCCAGCATGTTGGCGTTGAAGGAGTCCTGGAGCGCCGTGCGCTTGTAAAGCTGGTTGAGCACGACGTTGGCGTTGGCGTCCTTCTTCAGCTCGATCACGATGCGGACCGCCTCATTGCGGTCGGACTCGTCGCGCAGGTCGGAGATGCCGTCCAGCTGCTTGTCCTTGACCAGCTCGGCGATGCGCTCGATCAAGCGGGCCTTGTTGACCATGTAGGGCAGGTCATGAACGACGATGCGCTGACGGTTGTTGCGCATCGGCTCGATATCGGTGCGGGCGCGCACGACAATGCGGCCGCGGCCGGTCGCGTAGGCCTCGCGGATGCCCTGGGTGCCGAGGATGATGCCGCCGGTCGGGAAGTCGGGCCCCTTGATGGTCTTCATCAGGTCCTCAAGGGTGGCGTCCGGCTTGTCGATCAGCGTGATGACGCCGTCGATGACCTCGCCCAGGTTGTGCGGCGGGATGTTGGTGGCCATGCCGACCGCGATGCCAACCGAGCCGTTGACCAGCAGGTTCGGGAAGCGGGCCGGCAGGACGATTGGCTCCATCTCGTGCTCGTCGAAGTTCGGCTTGAAGTCGACGGTGTTCTTGTTGATCTCGCTGAGCATCTCCATGGAGATCTTGCTCAGGCGGGCTTCGGTATATCGGTAGGCGGCCGGCGGGTCGCCGTCGCGCGAGCCGAAGTTGCCGTGGCCGTCGACCAGCATGTGGCGCATCGAGAAGTCCTGCGCCAGCCGGACAAGCGCGTCATAGACAGACGCGTCGCCGTGGGGGTGGAAGCGGCCGAGCACGTCGCCGACCGTGGTGGCGCACTTGCGGTGCGCCTTGTCGGGCGTGAAGCCCTGTGTGAACATCGAGTAGAGAATCCGGCGGTGCACCGGCTTGAGTCCGTCGCGGACATCGGGCAGGGCACGGTCGGAAATGACGCTCATCGCGTAGTCGATGAACGATTTCTTCATTTCCTCTTCGAGGTCGACTGGAATG
>CAYOHO010000191.1:0-4980 GCA_964403755.1 uncultured Oscillospiraceae bacterium | reverse complement strand
GGCTGGCGCTTTGCCGTCTGGGCGCCCACAGCCACCGCCGTGGCGGTCACCGGCTCCTTCTGCGGCTGGTGCGAACCGGGTGTCCCGCTGATGCTGGAGGGCCCGACCGGCATCTGGACCGGCTTCGTGGCCGGCGCTGCCCAGTGGGACCGCTACAAGTACCACATCCGGACCACGGATGGACGCGCCTTCCTCAAGGCCGATCCCATGGCCAGGCACAGCGAGACTCGCCCCGGCACCGCCTCCATCCTGTATGACCCGGAAGACTACGCCTGGACCGACAGCGCCTGGATGGAGCAGCGCCAGAACAGCGTGCATCCGTTCCCGCTCAACATCTACGAAGTTCATCTCGGATCCTGGCGCCGGCACGAAGACGGCGCCTTCATGAACTACCGTGAAATCGCGGTCCTGCTGGGTGCCTATCTGGTCGACATGGGCTACACCGCCGTGGAGCTGATGCCGGTCATGGAGCACCCGCTCGACGACTCATGGGGCTATCAGGTGACCGGCTATTTCAGCGTCACGAGCCGCTACGGCACGCCAGCCGACTTCAAGTACTTCGTCGACCACCTGCACAGCCTCGGCATCCGCGTCATCCTGGACTGGGTTCCGGCTCATTTCCCGCGCGACACGTTTGCGCTGGCCCGCTTTGACGGGACGCCCCTCTACGAGTATCCGGACAGCCGAATGGGCGAGCACCGCGAATGGGGCACCTATGTCTTCAACTATGGCCGCGATGAGGTCCGCTCCTTCCTGATCTCCAGCGCCGTCTTCTGGCTCGAGGAGTACCATGCCGACGGGCTGCGGGTTGACGCGGTCTCGAGCATGATCTTCCGCAACAGCAACCATTCTGGCTCGAGCCAGGAGCATCCGGGAGGCGGCGAGAACCGGGAGGCGGTCCGCTTCCTGACCGAGCTCAACACCACGGTGCTCCGGCGCCACCCCGATGTTCTCATGATCGCCGAAGAAAGCGCCGCCTTTCCGCGGGTCACGCGGCCGGCCAGCGAGAACGGCCTCGGCTTCACGCACAAGTGGAACATGGGCTGGATGCACGATACGCTTGAATACATGGGACGCGAGTATGTCTATCGCAAGTGGCACCACAACCAGCTCAGCTTCTCGATGATGTACGCCTTCTCCGAGCGCTTTGTCCTGCCGCTGTCGCACGACGAGGTCGTGCACGGGAAGCGCTCGTTGATTGAGCGCATGCCCGGCGACTACTGGCGCAAGTTTGCCAGCCTGCGGGTGCTCTACCTGTACCAGATGACCCATCCCGGTGCCAAGCTGCTGTTCATGGGCGGCGAATTCGGCCAGTTCATCGAGTGGCGCATCCATGAGCAGCTGGAATGGTTCCTGCTGGGATTCGATGCCCACCGCCTGCTGCAGGACTACGTCCGGCGGCTCAACCACGTGTACCGCGAGAACCCGTCACTCTACGAGCAGGACGATTCCTGGGCCGGCTTCTGCTGGCACAACGCCAGCGACACCGAGAACAGCGTGTTCGTCTACTCGCGCTGGGCGAAGGGCGGGGAGGGGACCGTCGTCGTTCTCAACCTGACGCCGTCACCGCTGCGCGACTACCGCATCGGGATTCCCTGGAACGATCCGGTGCGCATCCTCATGAACTCCGACAAGATGGCCTTCGGCGGCAGCGGCTACCCGACCGGCGCCGACAGCCAGGACATTCTGCTCCCGACCGGCGAGCCGTGTGACGGCCAGCCGGCCAGCCTCGCACTCGACCTGCCGCCGCTGGCTGGCCTGCTTCTGCAGCGCGCCCTGCCGGCCCCGGCGGACGAACCCGGCGCATCTGACAGCTGATGGCATGACACGCTTCTGACAAGGGCTGGTATCCAGCCACGGCGGAGTCTTCCGCTCCCCTGGCCGGTTCAGGCGATAAAAGATTAGGAGGGATCGACATGGCCAGAAAAGATGTTGTCGCCATGATTCTGGCAGGCGGGCAAGGCTCGCGGCTAGGCGTGCTCACGAAATATCTGGCTAAGCCTGCCGTGCCTTACGGCAGCCGTTACCGGATCATTGACTTCCCCTTGAGCAACTGCACCAACTCAGGAATCGACACCGTCGGCGTGCTGACCCAGTACCAGCCGCTGGCACTGAATACGTACATCGGCAATGGCCACCCCTGGGACCTCGACCGCAACAACGGCGGCGCCTTCATCCTGCCGCCATACCAGAAGGCCGAGCGCAGCGACTGGTACAAGGGCACCGCCAACGCCATCTTCCAGAACACGCACTTCATCGACAGCTATGACCCGAAGTATGTGCTCATCCTCTCGGGCGACCATATCTACAAGATGAACTACGCCAACATGCTGCGCGCCCACATCGCCGCCAAGGCCGACGCCACCATTGCCGTGCTCGAGGTGCCCTGGGAGGAGACGTCCCGCTTCGGCATCATGAACACCGACGCCACCGGAACCATCGTCGAGTTCGAGGAGAAGCCAAAGAACGCCAAGAGCAACCTCGCCTCGATGGGTGTCTACATCTTCAACTGGGATGTCCTGCGCCGCAAGCTGGCCGAGGATGACGCCGACCCGAACTCGAGCAATGACTTCGGCAAGAACATCATCCCCGCCATGCTGGCTGAAGGCAGCAAGCTCTTTGCCTACCGCTTCGACGGCTACTGGAAGGATGTCGGAACCATTGCCAGTCTCTGGGAGGCGAACATGGACATCCTGGACCTCCCGGAGCAGATCAACCTCAATGACGCATCCTGGCGCATCTACAGCAAGAACCCGGTCAAGCCCGCCCATTACGTGGCTGCCGGCGCGAAGATCCGCAACTCCGCCGTCACGGACGGCTGCATCATCTACGGCAGCGTCGAGCACTCGGTGCTCAGCAACAGCGTCACCATCGGCAAGGGTGCGGTCGTCATCGACTCTGTCCTCATGCCGGGCGTGACGATTGAGGAAGGCGCCTACGTCAACAAGTGCATACTCGGCATGGACAGCACCGTCGGCCGCAACGCACGCATCGGCGAGTCCGAACTGGGCGAGTGCCGCTACATCAACCGCAAGCTCTGCAGCAACGGCATCTCCGTCATCGAGGACAATGTCCGGATCCGGGAGGGCGTCACCATTCCCGGCAACTGCATGGTTGAGGTCATGTCCGACGAATCAGACGAAATCATCGAATCCGTCAAGCGGATCCGCTGAAGGAGGAACCGGCGATGTTTATTGATGCAATGGGCCTGATCCTGGCCGACCACAAGCGGATCCAGCTCGGTGAACTGTCACGTCCGCGCGCCCTGGCGGCGATCCCGTTCGGCGGACGCTACCGGATCATCGACTTCATGCTCTCGAACCTGGTCAACTCCGGCATCAACCGGATCGGCCTGATCACGATGAACAAGTACAAGTCCCTGATGGACCACATCGGCACCGGCAGCTCCTGGGATCTTGACCGCAAGAAGCCCGGCCTGAACCTGCTGCCGCCCTACCTGACATCCGAGCACATCGGGCACGGCGTCGAGGGCGACGACCTGACCGGCCTGCTCGACTTCTTCCGCGCCAGCACCGAGCGGTACGTCATCGTCACCAACAGCAATATCATCTTCAACACCACGTTCAATGAACTGATCGCCAAGCATGAGAGCTCAGGCGCCGACATGACGGTGATGTACAACCGCGACGGCCTGAAGTCGGGCTCGCCGAGCGTCATCATCGACACGGACCGCCGCGGCATCGTGCGCGACGTCATGCTCAACCCCGAGAAGGCGACTTCAAACCGGCGCTCGCTCGGCCTGGTTGTCCTGGAGCGTGAACTGCTGATCGACATCATCAACCAGCAGGTTGCCCATGCCGAGTTCGAGTTCTCGGTCGAGATGCTGCTTCGCAAGTACGACCGCCTGCGCATCCAGGGCTACGAGTACAAGGGCCTGTGCCTGCGGATCAACTCGATCCAGTCCTACTTCGAGTCGACCATGCAGCTGATGAACGAGAAGGTCCGCAAGGAGCTGTTCTGGTCCGGCCTGCCGGTCTATACGAAGGTCAAGGACGAGGCGCCGACCCTGTTCCTCAATGACAACACGGTCAGCAACTCGATCATCGCCGATGGCTGCCGCATTTCCGGCACCGTGGCCAACAGCATGATCTTCCGCGGTGTCACCGTCTCGAAGAAAGCCGTCGTCCGCAACTCGATCATCTTCCAGAACGTGCACATCTCGGAAGGCTGCGAGCTGGAGAACGTCATCATCGACAAGAACTGCGTGATCCGCCCCGGCATCAAGCTCGTCGGCCAGGCCGACTACCCGGTTGTCATCGGCAAGGGGGCCATCGTATGAATGAACCGAAAGTGCTTTTCGTCACGTCGGAGATGGCGCCGCTCGCCAAGAGCGGCGGCCTTGGCGACGTGGCGGGGGCCCTGCCGTACAGCCTGCGCGAGATCGGCGTCGACTGCCGCGTGATCCTGCCGCTGTACCGGCGCATCAAGGAGCGGTACGGGCCGCAGATGCAGTTCATCCGCTGGACGATGATCAAGCTCGGCTGGCGCAGCATGTACAGCGGCCTGTTCCGCATGGACCTGAACGGCCTGCCGATCTACTTCATCGACAACGAATACTACTTCGGGCACAGCGAGATCTACCTCGACTACTCCTTTGACATCGAGCGCTTCTCGTTCTTCCAGCGCGCCGTGGCCGAGGTCATCGGCATGCCGATGGATTTCTTCCCGGACATCCTGCATCTCAACGACTGGCAGACCGGCATGATCCCGTGCATCCTGCACGCGCACTACCGGCCCTACGGCTTCCATACCGGCCTGAAGACCATCTACACCATCCACAACCTCAAGTACCAGGGCATCCACGGCGTCGAGCGCATCACCGACCTCATGGACCTGCCGGACCGGTTCCTGACCGATGGCGGCATCCTCAAGGACGGCGTGCCCAATTTCATGAAGGCCGGCATCGTCTTCGCCGACAAGGTGACGACCGTTTCACCGACCTATGCCGAGGAGATCCTG
>CAYOHO010000190.1:0-5023 GCA_964403755.1 uncultured Oscillospiraceae bacterium | reverse complement strand
CCCTTTTCCTTGTAGAACGCCTGCTCGCCTTCGGTGAACGCGAATTCCACGCCACAATCCTTGCACACAATCATCTTGTCGGGCATATCCATACCTCCAAAATATTACGGACAGAAGAATTGTCAAGGCGCGATGGACCGACTCGGGAGGCAGGGACACCTTCTTTGATGATCGGACGATGGCACTTGCATTCAGGTTCCGTTGCGAGAATGATAACATAAATGATATAATTGTGACAAGTATGAATCGTGTTTTGGCTCCAATAATGCTCAACCTGTACAAGACCGGCCATTGATGATACTATTCTCGAGATGTGAATTGAATCCTAAGGAGTCGCCATATGAAGCTGAATGAATGTGTCAAGGTGCTCAAGGCGGAAGTCCTGGTGCCAGGCGATGACATGGACATGGAAATCAAGGTTGCCTGCGGGGCGGACCTGATGAGCGATGTCATGGCTTTTGCCTGCCAAACGAATGAGATGATGCTGACTGGTCTGGTCAACCTGCAGACCATCCGCACGGCCGAGATGATGGACGTCAAGGTCATCGTCTTCGTGCGCGGCAAGGTGCCGCTTCCCAGCATGATCAAGCTGGCGGCGGACCGGCGGATCTGTGTGATGAGTACGCCCCTGCCCATGTTCACCGCTTGCGGGCTTCTCTATGAATGCGGCATCAAAGGCAAGGGGGAATGACTTATAGACCCGGTCAGGCTTGAATACTCGATCCGCGGGCAGGACTTCATCAACGCCGGTGAAGCCTCCAGTGGAACCAAGAAGGCACTCGTGCGGCTGGGCGTGCCGTCGGCTTCCGTGAAGCGGGCAGCCATCGCCATGTACGAGGCGGAAATCAATGCCGTCATCCATGCCAACGGAGGGACGGCGGAAGTCGAGATCTACAGCGACCACGTGCTCATCCGGATCATGGACCACGGACCCGGCATCCCCAATGTCGAGCTCGCCCTGCAGCCCGGCTGGTCCACCGCACCCGACATTGCCCGCGAAATGGGCTTTGGGGCCGGCATGGGACTGCCGAACATCAAGAAGAATTCGGACCGGATGTGGATTGATACAGAAGTCGGCAAGGGAACGACCGTGACCATGGAAATCAGGTTCTAGCCCCCGGCCGGCAAACCAGATATACTGCCTAGTGGTACTCCGGAAACGATTGCGGTTCCAGGCGAGGGATCCCTGGACCTGACCTGCGGCCGGTGCCTGAAAATGGCTGCCGGAGCTGAAGGCCGGTCCGGGAGGCTATCCTGACGCGGGCCTGCCGAAACCGGTGTGTGACAGATCAAGAAGTGAATGTCCGAGGAGGATATGCAATGTCCAGATACCATTCTGTCCGCCTGAACCGCGACTTGTGCATGGGATGCACCAACTGCATCAAGCGATGCCCAACGGAAGCGATCCGCGTGCGTGACGGAAAAGCGCAGATTTCGGAGAACCGCTGCATCGACTGCGGCGAATGCATCAAGGTCTGCCCGCACCATGCCAAGAGCGCCACCATGGACGCCCTTGATGTGCTGGCCAAGTATGACTACACAATCGCCCTGGCGGCGCCGTCGCTTTATGCCCAGTTCGGAGCTCCCGCCAATCGCTTCATGGTCCTGGCAGCGCTGCGCAACCTCGGCTTCAGCGATGTCTACGAAGTCGCCATCGGCGCCGAGATCGTCACCGCGAACACGATCCGGCTGCTGCAGAAGCCCGGGAAGTCTGTGCCCCGGCCGCTGATCTCCTCGGCCTGCCCGGCTGTGGTGCGGCTCATCCAGATGCGCTTCCCCGGCCTGATCGACAACCTGGTGCCGTTTGACTCGCCCATGGAAGTCACCGCCGAAATCGCCCGTGCCGATGCCGTCCTCAAGACCGGTCTCAAGTCGGATCGGATCGGCGTCTTCTTCATCAGTCCCTGCCCGGCCAAGCGCACGGCGACGGTCATCCCGATCGGCCGTGACCGTTCCCAGGTCGATGCCGTCATCGCCATCTCGGAAGTCTATCCGCTGATCCTCGCCAAGCTCGAGAAGATGGATCCGGCCATCGTCGAGGAGACCCGCCGCCGCGAGATGGCGAGGGCCGAGGGCATCCGCTGGGCCTATACCGGCGGCGAGGCTGTCTCGCTCAACATCGACAAGTACCTGGCCGTTGACGGCATCCACAGTGTCATCTCCATCCTCGAGGAGATCGAGAACGAGCGCCTGCGCGACATCGACTTCATCGAGGCCAACTCCTGCGTCGGCGGCTGCATCGGCGGACCGCTGACCGTGGCCAACCGGTTCTCAGGCCGGTCGCGCCAGGCCGCCTATGTCAAGGCCGCCGAGCAGCTGACCACCGCGCATCCCGAGCGCTTCCACAAGCCGCTCGATGTCCAGCTTGACGAATGGGACGTGCCGCTCGAGCCGAACCGGGCACTCAACCTGGCCGAGGACATCGGCGAGGCCCTGGCCAAGTACGAGCAGATGGAGCAGATCACGCACCGGCTGCCCGGCCTCGACTGCGGCGCCTGCGGCGCGCCTGACTGCGCCTCGCTGGCCGAGGATATCGTGCGCGGCCTGGCTACGGAGACCGACTGCATCTTCAAGCTCAAGGAACGCATCCGCAGCGTGGCGGCACAGATGTTCGAGCTGGAGACCGAGATGAACCGCCATTCCCCGGTGCCGGAACGCAGCGAAGCCAATGGCGCCGACAGCGGCAGCACCCCGGAAGACGCCGGCCACATCGCCGGCCACGTCGCCGGTCTGGAGGTGAAGTAATGACCATCACCGACGTCGCCGCCGGACTGCCGGCCGTCTTCCTGACACCGCCGCCCGATGCCGGCCGCATGGCCGAGCGCCCGATCCACGGCGGCTTTGCCTGCGACATGCTCAGCCTCGTGATCTCCGGCGTCCAGCCGGGCGAGGCCTGGTTCACGATCCTCAACAGCATGAACGTCATCGCTGTCGCCGTCCTTTCCGATTGCCCGCTAGTCATCCTCACGGATGGGGTCACCCTGGAGCCGGCCGTCCTGGAACGGGCCGTCGCCCAGAACATCACGGTTGCGTCCACCCCGCTCCGGACCTATGAAGCCTGCGTCCGCCTTGACGCCCTGCTCAGCGGGCGCTGCGGTCCAGGCTGATGGACGCCCACGGCGCCCGGGCGGGGCGCGAGCCGCTCCTGGGGCTGCGGGCCGACCTGCATATCCATTCCGTCCTGTCTCCCTGCGCCGAACGCGACATGACGCCCGGCAACATCATCGGCATGGCGATGCTGCTGGGCCTGGATGTGATTGCCATCACCGACCACCAGAGCTGCGGCAACTGCGCCGCAGCCATGGCCATCTCGGCCGCACTGGAAGGGCCCCTGGTCATCCCCGGCATGGAGATAGAGAGCGCCGAGGAGATCCATCTGCTCTGCCTGTTCCCCGACCTCGGCTCGGCCCGCGCCTGCGAAGCCGACATCCGCGCCAGCCAGCCCAAACGTGCCAACCGGCCGGACATCTTCGGCGAGCAGTGGCTGATGGATGAAAATGACGAGCGGGTGGGGGAGGAGCCGCGCCTGCTCATGTCGCCGAGCTGCTACAGCTGCGACGAGATCGCCGTCCGTGTCCTTGCAGCCGGCGGCGTCTGCATTCCGGCGCACCTCGACCGCGAGGCAAACAGCATGCTGGTCAGCCTGGGCGCCGTGCCGCCGGACTTTCCAACCGACATCATCGAGCTGTCCACCCACGCCGTCCCCGACGCCTTCTTTCGGACCCATCCCGGACTCGCCGGCTACCGCTACCTGGTGAATTCCGATGCCCATTCGCTGGAAACCTTTGCGGCGTCCAGGCCGGACTGGGCCCGGGAAGGACCGGCAGAACCCGCCGCGAAGCCGAAAATGGGCAGGGAAGGACCCGGTGCACGGCCGGAAACGTCTTCAAAACCAGACATAAAACAGGTGATCGAGGCATTGCGGCCGCGACGGACATAATGCTATAATGGCTTGGATCAAGAAAGCTCCGGGCGGGCGATCGCCTGGATACTGCCGAAAGATGGTTGACGCGCATGCGCGACTTGTCCCTGCACCTGCTTGACATTATCCAGAACTCGGTGAAAGCCGGCGCCAGCCGCATCGAGGTCCGGATCGATGCCGACCAGGCGCATGACCGGCTCACGGTCGAGATCAATGACAATGGCTGCGGCATGGATGCCGAGTTCCTCGCCAGGGTCACCGATCCGTTCGTGACAACCCGGACCACCCGGTCCATCGGCCTTGGCATCCCGCTCTTTCGCGAATCGGCAACGATTACGGGCGGCAGCTTCGCGATCCGGTCGACACCAGGTGTCGGAACAGCGGTCACGGCAGAATATGTGCTGTCGAGCATCGACCGCCTGCCCCTCGGCGACCTGGCCGATACCTTCACGGGACTGATCCTGTCCGACCCGTCACAGGACTACAGTCTCACCCTTTCCGCCGGCAGCAACAGCTTTGTCCTTGAACTGGACGAAGTCCGGCAGCAGCTGATCGATGTCCCGCTCAACGATCCCACGGTGCTGGAATGGCTCGGTGACCTGATCCGCGAGCAGCAATGCACAATTTTCGGAGGTGTTCTGTATGAAATCCCTTGCTGAACTCGAAGCAATCCGCCAGAAGGCAAAGTCGGACATGGCTGCGCGCACGGAAGGCGGCCGCCGCGTCGTCGTTGGCATGGCCACCTGCGGCATCGCTGCCGGCGCCCGTCCCGTGATGAATGCGCTGGTCGAGGAGATCCGCACGCGCAACATTCCCGGTGTTGCCGTGACCATGACCGGCTGCATCGGCGTCTGCCGCCTGGAGCCCATCGTGGAAGTGGTCGAGGAGGATGGCAGCAAGGTGACCTACGTCAAGCTTGACGCCAACAAGGCGCGCCGCATCGTTGCCGAGCATCTCGTCAATGGCCAGATCTGCCAGGACCTGACCATCGGCGCCGTGGAGACAGCCGCCAAGGCCTGAAGCCTGGCCCGGACCCGCAGATGCCCTTGCCGGGCGGACTCGTTCCGCCCGGCAAGGTTTTTCTTTTTTTATGGACAAAAA
>CAYOHO010000189.1:0-5036 GCA_964403755.1 uncultured Oscillospiraceae bacterium | reverse complement strand
ATATGTGCGTGCAAGGCTCATGCAGTCAGCCCGTCTGAAGCGGCTGGCGCTGACCGGCCGGTGTTTTCAGCGGACGAGTTCGCGCCAGTCGAGATCGCCGCGGTCGATGGCAAGCACGAGCAGTTCGGCGGTGGCGATATTGGTGGCGATCGGGATGCTGTTGGTGTCGCAGGCCTTCATGAGCGAATTCGGCTGGTCGTAGTCGGCGAGCAGCGGGTCGCGCAGGTAGATGACGGCATCGATCTCGTTGTAGTGGGCCCGCGAGGCGAGCTGGTCAAGCCCGCTGATCAGGTCGGCCGCCAGTCCATTGATGTCGACCCGGGCGGAATCCCGGATCAGGCGGGCGGTGTTGAAGAGCGAAAACAGGTCATGCCGGGACAGGATCTGGGAATAGGCAATGCAGAAATTGACCAGAAGTTCATTCTTGCGGTTGTCGGCAAGAAGTACGACGTTCACGGAAACTCCTCCTGTAACGGCTGAGGCGAGCAGGCCTGCCGATTTGAATTTTATTTGATGCATATATTTTATACATCATTGCCTAATAATACAAGTGGAATGAAAAGAATAATTGTGCAAATATGCAATGAATGGTTTCTGTCAGAAAGTATGGCCGAGCCGGCCGCTTCGACATGGCACCGGCAGTTCGGGCAGACCCGGCTGCCGGCACGGCGGTTCAGCCGAGGCCGGGCCGCTGGGCGGCATCAGCCGTGTTCTGGCCGGAAAGTCCGAAGTAGACGTCAAAAAGGGACTTGGCAATGCCGACCGTGTTCGAGCCCCAGGCGCCCTTGTCGACGATCTGGGCCACCGCCACCTGCGGGTTGTCGGCCGGGGCATAGGCGATGAACAGGCCGTTGGAGGACGAAACGTCCTCATGGCCGGTCTCGGCGGTACCGGTTTTCGCCGCGACCTTGATGGGATAGTCCTTGAAGTATTTGTTGGCAGTGCCTTCACGGTCCCGGGCGACGGCCACCATGCCGTTGCGGATGGCTGTCAGGGTCGAGTCCTTGAGCCCGAGCGGAACCGGGGCGTTGTGGTCGTCCTGGACGATCGTGCCATCGTTGCGGGTGACCGAATCAATGACATAGGGCGTTACCAGCTTGCCAGTCGCCAGGGCTGCGGTATAGCGCGCCAGCTGGAGGATGGTGAAGCTGTTGTCAAACTGGCCAATGGCCGTCTGGGCCGTGTCAGCCGGGAACCACGTCTGGTCGGACGGGTTGGCGCGCAGCAGCTTCTTGGTTGTCCGGCTGGAGCGGAAGCCCTTCGCCTCTCCCGGCAGGTCGATGCCGCTCAGTTCGCCCAGGCCCAGCAGCTTGCCGTACTTGTCGATGGCATCGATGCCGGTGCGCACGCCGAGCTGGTAGAAGTAGACATTGCAGGATGTCGCCAGCGCCCGGGTCAGCGTCAGGTTGCCGTGGCCATAGCTCGGGTATTCTAGGCAGTGAAACGGCCAACCGTCAATGGTGATGCGGCCGGGATCATTGATGGTGTTGCTCGAGGGGGTGATGGCGCCCGTCTCTAGCGCAGCCACCGAGGTGGCTGGCTTGAAGGTTGACCCCGGCGCATAGATCTCCATCATCGTCCGGTTCCACATGGCCTTCTGGCTGTTGTCGGTCAGATAGGCCTTGACCCGGGCCTTGGCGGCGTCATCCACCGACTGGTAGATGAAGTCGTTCGGATCGTAGCCCGGATAGCTGGCCATGGCCAGGACGGCACCGGTGCGCACATCGAGCATGACAACAGCACCGGCATCGGCGTCGCCCTTGTTCTCGTTCTTGGCGCTGTTGCGAATGTCATTGATGACGCTCTCGAGCGACGACATCGCCGTCTTCTGCAGTTTGAGGTCGATCGTCAGCCGGACATTGGCGCCCGGAACCGGATCGCTGCCCGACATTTCCGAGAAGAAGACGCCATCCTCGCCGGCCACGCTCCAGATGTTGTAGGGCTTCGTGCCGCTCTTGCCGGCCAGGTAGCGCTCGGCTGAGGCCTCGACGCCAGCCTGACCGGTTATGGCGTCAGGCTGGTAGCCCAGTGACTTGAGCTCTTCGTACTGGCTGGCCGAGATCTTGCCGGTGTAGCCGACGACATGGCTCAGGTACCTGGCGTCGTCGGTATAGACGCGCTGTGAGTCAACGCCGGTCATGACACCGCGGAAGCGGTAGTTCTGCTCATTGATCTTGCTCACGACCTCGTCCGGGATGCCGCGTGCAATCTCGACCGGCTTGCCGTTCAGGAAGGCCCAGTTGTTCTTGAGGATCAGGTAGCGCAGGTTCATGATCCGGAGTGCCTGGGACTTGTTGTACATCTGGCCGTCGGCCTGCGGGTCCTCGATCTTGAAGGCGCTGAAGCGCAGCCAGTCGAAGAACAGCGCCGGGTCGCGCTTGACGCTTTTGCCGGTGGCCGACTGGGCTTCGCCAGGGGCCAGTTCGCTGAGGCTGAAAAGGTTCTTGTCGGTCTGCCAGTAGACGGTCTCCTTCTCGTCCTTGAGGAAGACCGGCTGACCGCAGTCTTCGCCGGCACCGGGCGCATGGCTGCAGGCCGAATGGTCGATGGTGAAGTAGTCGGCCAGCTCGGGCTTCCAGGTCACCTTCTGCTCATCCAGGAAATAGGAGAGGTCGAGCAGCATGGCGTTCAGCTTGGCGTCGCCGAGCGAGGCATTGGTCACATAGAGGACGTTGACGGACTTGGAATAGGCCAGGGGCTGCCCGGCTGCATCGACAATGTCGCCGCGGCTGGCCGGGACTGTCTGCTGGCGCGAGACGCCGGACGTCTCGCTGACCGGGGCCGCGGCAACGCCGGAAAGCTGGAGCGCCGTCGTATTGTAGAAGATCATCGATCCGGCCAGCAGAAAGACCAGGGCCAGCAGGGCATGCCGGCTGCGCAGAAAGTTGGCGATCCGCCGCCCCAGGCGGGGACGCTCTTCGCCCGATATGGCCCGGTCGGGCCGGTTCTGTTCGTCAAAGGCGTAAAATCCGCCCGCATGCAAGTCGCTCACCAGATATGGTCTCCTGTCAGCACTTCGGAATTGTCGCCCTCAAGGAAGTCCTTGCGATAGGGTCCGGCGTGCAGCAGCAGCTGGAACATCAGCGCCGCGACAGCCAGGTTGAGGACGAGCGCGCCGCCGCCGACGCGCAGAGAGGTATAGAACAGCGTGTGTCCCGATGGAACGACGTCCGGGATCATTGGAAAGAAAAAGTTCAGCCCAAGGATGACGGCCTGATAGAGGACCGTCGCGACGCCAACCAGGGCCAGCGCAAAGAAGAACTGGCGCCGGAAGCGGCGGCGGAAAAGGATTGCCCCGCAGATGCCGGCATACATGAGCAGCAGCATGCCCATGCCAAAGCCGCGTCCCGCCAGCGCGTCGCGGACATAGCCCGCAGCCAGGCCGATGGCGATGCCGTCGCCGATGCCGAACAGGAACCCGCTCAGGACGCTGAGGACCAGCGTAAAGTCAGGACGCGCGCCAAGCAGAAGCCAGTTCCGCGGCCAGAAGACCTGGAGCAGGGCACAGGCCGCGATGATGACGGCATAGCCGCCGATCTGCCGGACACGGGCGCGCCGTTCCATGTCATTCCTTCCCCTTCATGATGAAGACGGTCTCCAGATTTTCAATATCGGCATAGGGCTTGAGGATGGCGATGCGGTTCTGCCGGTCGCCGCTGTCGCGCACGTCGACAATCTTCCCGATCGGCAGCCCGGCCGGGAACAGCCCGCCCTCGCCGCTGGTGATGATTTCGTCGCCAACACGGATGACGGCCGCAGTCGGGATGCGGTCAACCGCGCACAGGCCCTGCGGCTTGAGGTCGATGTCACCGCGGACCCGCACCAGGGCGCCGGCTGATGAATTGACCTTGGCGCTCATGGAAAAGCCCTCGTGGAAGAGCGGCAGGATGCGCGCCGTGACCAGGTCGGTCGCCAGCACCCGGCCGACCAGCCGGGACTGGGCATCGACAACTGCGAAGGAAGCGGTTTCGGTGACGGTGATGCCATCCTTCTGGCCGGAATCAACCCGGAAGATGTCGAACCAGGAGCCCATGTCCCGCGTCAGGATGCGGCTCCCGATGATGCTGTAGTTGCTGTAGCGGTCCTTGAGCTGGAAGGCGGTCTTCAGGGCATCGTACTGGCGTCCGGCCTCCTCGAGCTGGGTGATCTGGTTGCGGAGCGCGGCATTCTCGTCCTGGAGCTGGCGATTCCGGGACCGGATCTCGATGCCCTCCCGGAAGGCGGCATAGGCGTCGCCAGTCCGCGTCATGATGCCGTGGACCGCGTTTTGGACCGGCCCGAGAACGGCCGATACGGGGCTCGTCAGGATGTTCAGGAAGCTGCCCGGGATCGACGAGAGGATGATGAACGTCAGCAGCAGCAGCGTTGTGAACACAACAATGACGATCTTGTTCTGGAAAAGGCGACGCACGCGATTCTTGTCCCTTCATGCCGGCTGGCCGGCGATTGCCGGCCGCAGGTCTGTGGTTCGTTAAAGAGGCAGCAGCCGGAGTATCTGTCGGCTGTCAGAACATGATAGCCGATTGCGCACCACTTTTCAAATCAGGCCGAGCTGCTTGAGGCTGGCCGTGCCGCTGCGCGCCACGACAATGTGGTCCATCACCCGGACGCCCATCAGCTCACCCATCTCCATGAAGCGGCGGGTTGTCTCGATGTCCTCATGACTGGGCGTCCCGTCACCGCTGGGATGGTTGTGCGCCAGGATCAGGGCGGCGGCATTGGCGCGAACGGCCTCCCGGAACAGGTCGCGCGGACTGATGACCGAACTGGAGAGCCCGCCTTCGGCAATCCGGATGACGCGGATGACCCGGTTGCGCACATCTAGCAGGATGGCGCGCAGTTCTTCACGCGCCAGGTTCACCATCTCCGGCTCGACCAGCCGTCCGGCGTCCTGCGGCGTACGAATGGCCTGACGCGGGCGCCGGGCGCCGGCACCGGCGCGGCTGGCGATCTCGATGGTCGCCTTCAGCTGGATGGCACGGACCTTGCCGATGCCGTCATGGTTCATCAGCTCCTCCAGCGAGCGTTCCTGCAGG
>CAYOHO010000188.1:0-5048 GCA_964403755.1 uncultured Oscillospiraceae bacterium | reverse complement strand
GAAGCCGCTGCTGCCGGAAGCCGACCAGCCTGGCGTGAAGACCATGGCGCAGATCGCGGCCATCCTGCTCGAGCGGGGCTCGAAGGTGTGGAGCACCAAGATCCCGGCGCCGGGTGAGAAGCCGGACGGCTGGGACATCGCCGACGCGGTCGCCGAAGGCCTTGTAGGCGGTGCCATGGCTGAGTTTTTGCGCGGCAATGTAACCCCGCTTGCGGCAGCCAATGAAGGGGTGGAAATGCCTTCGGAAGGCACTTCCACCCCTTCTGGGGCTGGCGCGGCCGAGGATTCCAAGGGCGGACGCAAGCGCGCCGGGTGGGAAAAGTGCTTGATCTGGAAGGAGCGCGGCGGTGGTCCTGAGGATTGCCGGGAGAACGTGTTCCTGATCCTGTCGCGGCATCCTTCATGGGCTGGCGTCATCGGGTACAACGAGTTTGCCCAGCGCATCGAGAAGCGCAAGGTGACACCAACTGGCTCGCCGGCCGGTGAATGGTCAGACCAGGACGACTTCGAGCTGGGGCTGTGGTTCGCGCAGAAGTGCGACCTCCTGATCAAGTCGGCCGGGACGATCTCGGCCGGGGTGTCGATGGTGGCTCACCGCAACCGCTTCCACCCGGTGCGTGAGTGGCTGGAAAGCCTGCCGCCCTGGGATGGCGTCGAGCGCCTCGACCATTGGCTGACCGATTGCATCGGCATCCCCGACTCGCAGTACGTGCGCCTGGTGGGGCGCTTCTTTCTACTCGGCATGGTGGCCCGGATCTACAAGCCCGGGTGCGCGATGCAGTACATGCCAATCTTCGAGGGTCCGCAGGGCAAGGGCAAATCGACCATGCTGCGTATCCTTGGTGGCGATTGGTACGCCGAGACGCCGTTCAAGATCGGCGACAAGGATGCCTACCAGCAGCTGCAGGGCACCTGGCTGTATGAGATCCCGGAAATGGACTCGTTCAACAAGGCCGAATCGACGGCGGTCAAGGCCTTCGTGACGATCCAGGTGGATCGGTACCGCGAGCCCTACGCCCGCCGGCCGGTGGATCGGCCGCGCCAGTGCGTTTTCGCTGGCAACACCAACCACAGCGAGTACTTCAAGGATACGACCGGCAACCGGCGCTTCTGGCCGGTGCGGTGCAGCGCGACCATCGATCTCGACAAGCTGGCAGAGTGGCGCGTGCAGCTCTTCGCCGAGACCATGCAGCGCTTCCACGAGGGCGCCCGCTGGCACCCGACGCGGGAAGAGGAGCTGCAGTACTTCAAGCCGCAGCAGGAAGAGCGCGAGATCGTCGATCCGTGGCTTTATCCCCTGCAGGACTGGCTCGATTCGCCGGATCGCCGCAGCCAGCGCGAATTTACCTCGCAGGAGGTGCTGACCGGCGCCTTCCATGTGTCGATCGACAAGATCGATGGAAACCGAGGCATGGCGACGCGCCTGGGCAACCTGATGGCCCGCATGGGCTGGAGCAAGGGTCGCCGGACCACTGGTAAGCGTGAGTGGATCTACCTGCGGCCAGCGCCAGCCAAGGACGTGCCGAACACGATGGGAGAGGCCGATGAGCCGGTCCCGTTCTGATTGCTTTACCCCCTGCGATGGGGCCGCCCAGGGAGCGGCGCACGGTGTCGTCCGTGCGACCGGAAAAGGGCTGCTCTGTGCCGGGGTCGTCCAACCTGCTGACAACAGGTTAGACGGCAAGGTTGGACGGCTGAAACCCGCGCCGTTACTGGCTTTGTCCAACCGTCCAACCTCGTCTAACAGATTTCCTCGGGCGTACATGTGCGGGCGCGCGTATGCGTGCGCGTGTGCGCAGCAATGTCGCCGCCTTGTCGCTTCTCAGGTCTTTGTTTTTCTCTTGGACAAGGTCAGACAGTTAGACGAAGCCAGTAGTAGCAATGGTTTCAGCCGTCCAACCTTCTCGTCTAACCACGAAATGAAGGGTTAGACGGATGGAGCGAATAGGGGTCGATCTGGATTCGATGCGGGCTGATTACCGGCTGGTGCGCAAGTGGTGGCGGGAATCGGAAGGCTGGTCGGATGCCGACCTGGTGGAGGCCGACGAATGCGTCAAGGCGGCCGTGGATGGTGGTGACGCGGAACTGATCGGCTGCTGGGCCAACTGGCTGGCCGGGATTGCAAAGGGGATCCGGGACACGTCGGCCCGGGTGCGAGCGATGGAGGCGAGGATGAAAGAAGAAGCACGGCAGAGCCGGGAAGGTAAGGCGGCATGAGCGGGGTTCCATTCAGCTGGATGTGGGGAGACCCTGCCGAGGTGATGGATCGGCTGCGGCCGATGAAGCAGCGCCTCGAGGTGGCCGAGAAAGAACAAAAGGAGCGCGATCGCCGCCGCAAGGCCAGGCGCATCCGCAAGCTGGTGAAGGCGGCGAAAGCCAGGGCGCTGAGGGGGCAAGGATGATCGAGCATATCAACGAGCGGCTGATGCGGTGGGCAGACTGGGCAGCTGGTGGGCGCCGGGCTGCAGGGCTTGGGTATTCGCCCTGCACTTTGGCTCGGTGGGAAGTGACCTGCTCCTTCAGGCCGGTCGATCCTGGGTATGACGACGAGGCGGCAGCGACCGACAAGGCCGTCACCATGCTGCCCAGTGAATTGCGGGTGGTCGTTGTCACCTACTACCTCAAGTCCGGCACGACGAAACAGAAGGCCCGGGAGTGCGGCATGCACCGCGACACGATGTACGATCGGCTGCACCATGCGCACCAGCGCATTGACCAGTTGCTGTCCGAGGCGAAGAAGCCGCGCTCGTGGCCGGTGTCGTCGTCGTTCGCAAATCGCGGTTGACATGCTCCGACACTATTGATTTAATTCTGGTATTCTGGTGTTTCGTGTGTCCAGCAAGCCCGCAGCCGTAAGGTGAGCGGGCTTTTTGTTTTCTATGCCCATATCCGCTCCACGTCCCTGTCGGCGCCAAGGTTGCGGCAGGTTGGTCAGTGATGGCAGCGGGTATTGCCACGCGCATCAGTCCGACAGGAAAGTCGGCAAGTTTGCCGACGAACGCCGCGGCAGTCGCCATGAGCGTGGATATGGAAGCGAGTGGGACAAGACCCGCAAGCGCATCCTGTCCAGAGACAAAGGGCTGTGCCAGCCATGCCTGATGAAAGGTCAGGTGACGCCGGCAAAGCAAGTCGACCACCGCATACCGAAAGCCGAGGGCGGAACGGATGCGGACGACAACCTGCAGGCGATCTGCGTCGCCTGCCACCAAGCGAAGACAGCCGAAGAAGCACGGCGCGGTAGGGGGGGTATGAAATCTCTGCCGCCCTTGCCTTCGGGACCGGCCGCTTAATCAAATTTTTTTACGCGGGAGTATTGGGGGGAGGGGGTACCCCCAAGCAGACTATCGGCCGCCGTCCGGCGGCTTTTTCATTGGAGAAAGTCATGGGACAACGAGGCCCAAAGCCGCTGCCGGCGAACGTGCACATGCTGCGCGGCAACGCCAGCAAGAAGCCGCTCGGCTCGCTGTTCGACGAGTTCCGGCCGGAAGTCGAAATCCCGGATTTCCCGTCCTGGATCTGGCCTGAGGCGAAAAAGGAGTGGAAGCGTATCTCGGTCGAGCTGGAGAAGTACGGTTTGATCTCCAAGCTAGACCGCGCGGCCCTGGTGCTTTACTGCCAGGCCTGGGCGAAGATGGTCTGGGCAGAACGCCAGCTGGCTCGCGCCATGAAACTGGCAGACGAAGCGCGGGCTGCTGCTGAGGATCGCGGCGAGGAATACACCGGCGGCGACGGCATCATGGTACGTACCGCCAACGGCAACTTCACCTATTCCCACCATTGGGTGGTCGGCCGGCATGCAGCGTCCGAGGTCAAGCGATACCTTGACCTGTTCGGGCTGTCGCCGTCTGCTCGCTCCAAGGTGTCGACCAGCGACAACCGCCAGGGCAAGCTGTTCGAGGAAGCGGGGCAGGACGAATGGAACGCCCTGTAATTTCAGCGACTCACTTCGGCGACATTGCGACGGCCTACGCCCGCGACGTTGTCGATGGTCGGATCATCGCCTGTAAGTGGCACCGCCTGGCATGTGCCCGCCATCTCAACGACCTTGAGCGCGCTGAGTCCGGATCGTTTCAGTATCTCTGGAACCCCGAGCTGACGGATACAAAAGGCAAGGCCTACCGGCCTGCCGAGCGGATCTGCAAGTTCGCCGAACTGATGCCGCACATCAAGGGCGATTGGGCGGCCAAAGGCCAGCTCATCAAGCTCGAGCCGTGGCAGGTGTTCATCCTGGCCAGCATCTTCGGTTGGGTGCATGCGGTCACCGGCAAGCGCCGTTTCCGAGTCGCCGACGTCATCGTGCCGCGTAAGAACGCGAAGTCGACAATCGCCGCTGTCATCGGCAACTACATGCTTGCCGTCGACGGTGAGTTTGGTGCCGAGGTTTATTCCGGTGCGACATCGCAGGACCAGGCCCTAGAGGTGTTCAGGCCTGCGCTGCTGATGGCTCGTGCGACGCCGCGCTTCGTGCAGACCTACGGTGTCATGGTCAATGCGTCGAACCTGTCGGTCACGGAGAACAACTCGAAATTCGAGCCGGTCATCGGTAAGCCTGGCGACGGTGCATCACCGAGCTGCGCCATCGTCGATGAGTACCACGAGCACAAGACGTCCGAGCTGTACGACACCATGCAGACCGGCATGGGTGCCCGCTCGCAGCCGCTCATTCTGGTCATCACCACGGCCGGAGCAGATATCTCCGGGCCGTGCTACTTGCACCAGGTCGAGCTGCAGAAGATCCTCGAGGGGGTCATCGACAACGACCAGCGCTTCGGCATTATCTTCACAATCGATGAAGGTGACGACTGGACGTCCGAAGATGTTTTGAAGAAGGCCAACCCGAACTTCGGTATCTCTGTCGATGCCGAGTACTTGATGCTGCAGCAGCGTGATGCCGTTGCGGATCCGCGCAAGCAGAACGTTTTCAAGACGAAGCACCTGAACGTCTGGGTGGCGGCAGCATCGCCGTGGCTTAACCTCTACAACCTGCAGCAGGCCGGCGACACGTCGCTGGCACTTGATAGCCATCCGTGGGACGGCTGCGTGGTCGG
>CAYOHO010000187.1:0-5056 GCA_964403755.1 uncultured Oscillospiraceae bacterium | reverse complement strand
AAGACGCCGCAGGCGCTGCCTTTGGCTGCCGCCGAAAGCGTCTACCGCAAGCTGGTCCAGTCCAAGACCGCCAAAGGCTACCGCGTGCACAGCGGCGCTGAGCGGGCTATCCCCGTCGCGGACGATGCCGGCAATGACACGGGGCTCCGGCCCCAGCTCTGCAACGCCGTCACGGAGGCCGAGGCGGCGTTGTGCTTGCGCTCTGACAAGTGGTGCGCGCAGGAGAAGTACGACGGCAGGCGCATGCTGGTGCGCAAGGCCGGGGACGGGACACTCACAGCCGCCAACCGCAAGGGACTGGCGGTCGCCTGCCCGGAGCCTGTCGCCGCTGTGCTGGCGAGCGTCAGTGGCCCCTTCACTGTTGACGGCGAGCTCGTGGGCGACAGGTACTGGGTGTTCGACCTGCTGGAGAGCCCTGCCGGAGACCTGCGCCTGAGCGTCTACGGCGAGCGCCTGGCAATGCTGGAGCACGTGCTGGGACCGGTCTCGGGCGCTGCCGTAGAGGTCGTGCCGACGGTGTTCGGGGCCTCGGCCAAAACAGCGTTCGCTGAGGCCCTGCGCGGCGCCAACAAGGAGGGCGTCGTGTTCAAGGACCTGGGCGCGTGCTGGACCGAAGGAAAGCAGGCAAGCGGCGGACCCGCGCTTAAGCTCAAGTTCTGGGAGACGTGCTCGTGCGTGGTGCTACGCGTCAACGCCGGCAAGCGCAGCGTCGAGCTGGGCCTTGGCGGCAGAGGCGTCGGCAGCGTCACGATCCCGCCCAATCACGACGTGCCGCAGACTGGCAAGGTCGTCGAGGTGCGCTACCTGTACGTGGCCGCAGTCGGCGGCTCGCTGTACCAGCCCGTGTACTTGGGCGTGCGCGACGACATCGACGCCAGTGAGTGCTCTGAGGAGGCGCAGCAGCTCAAGTACAAGGCGGCGGCGTAGGCTATCACAAACAGCAGCAAACCGGCCGCCGGGTGCGGCGTGAATCTGAAAAGGAGAACTGATGCACGACGAACAGAACCGTCAGAGCGCGAACACGCCCGTACCCGAGCGGCCTGAAATGAACCCCGTCGAGTGCCCGGCATGCGGAGCGCTATTCGAAAACGGGAAACAGATCGACATCTGCGACCGATGCGACAAGGAGTTCGGCAATTGCGATGGATCTTGCGGCCGGCCTGACTGCGGCAACGACCACTGCCAGCATTGCGGCAACAACACGTACGCGCAATCCTGCCCGGAATGCCTGTCGCCACTGCCGGTTGCGTTGTGGAGCTAACCCAAACAAAGGAGTCAACATGACCTTGAACCAGCTCGTGTGCAGGGCGGCGTCCGCGTATCCGGACGCCTTCGTGATGGAGTACTGGGACGCTCTGAAGGAGAAACCCAAGAAGAACCCCAACGGCGGCGACACCTTGGCCGAGTTCGTGGCCTTGGAACTGTTCGAGTCCTTCGACCCCGGGGTCGGCGACGAAGAGCAGCTGGCGACAGCGGTCAAGGTCATGCAGAGTGCCGCCGATGACCTGCAGGCAGTCGCACACGCCCTCGCCAACATCGGCAGGGAGCGGATGGTTGCTTGAAACACGATGTTCAATATCCTGCTCTCACTTATAGTGGGGGCAGGCATTATCACGAAACGGTGACTATTTACAACTGCGTTAACATATGAGCGTCACTTGAATAAATGGCATATACGAGTGCTAACCTCACAGTATGCTGAAATAAACTATTTCCGTTCTATCAAGTCTTTTGTTGGATTATGTAGCCATCGACTCCGTTTACCTTTCGTGGTAAGAACTGCAAAATACCGTCTTCGGCGGTAGGCCAGATACTCTTCAGAGCTTCGTCAATCATGACCAAATTCGCCCCCGAAGAGAGTTTCGTTGCCCGAAACACACACTCCCCGAACACTTTTGGTTGCATAAAATTTGGTAGCCCAACCAAAGTGACAACCGCTTTGCTGTAAGCCATTCCAACTCCTATCTTCAACTCAGGTAAAGAATATCGACTATTGAGCATAGGGTTCACAAAAGACTTTACTGCCTCAAGGCATTTGTTTGCGGCGCGATTAGCCGCATAGATTGTCTTTCTTTGCGTTTCTTTGTCTAAGCAAAATAATCCGAGGATTCCATCACCGAGATACTCTGTAACATTGCCCTCTTCGTAACTAATTACCTTAGCAAGGCATGGTAACAGCGCGGAGGTTTCATAGAAGACTCGCTGTAACTGGCTAACATGTGCAGTTTTCTGACTGATGGCGCAAAGTAGATGTTCAGTAGACCCACGCATGTCTGCGACAATTGCGATAAAGTCATCAACTTTCGGTTTGCCATGCTCAACTGTTGGATATCCGGGAATCTGTGTTTCTACAGATTCCGATAAGTTGGCTATGACTGTGCGTGCACTGGCAGTAATGACTAGCTGATCACCAACCTGATTCCAGATTTGTTCTGCCTGGTTCAGTGATCCAGTGACAATGGCATTGAGCTCATTTTGTTGAGGTTTAGTGAACATAGTTTTAGATAAAGATTAGATGCATAAACCAAATAGTACCCCCAAGTATTACCCATAAGATGGCAAAATGGTACGCCATCACCGACCGTTTCAACTTAATTGATGCAATATACATGGTCTTCATCTGCTCTAGGGTTAGGTGTTTCGCTATCACCTCCGGTTCCGCCGGGATCTCATCATAGTGTTGTTTGAACTGGACCATTGATGTGCTTTTTACGAATCCGATTGTGTTCCAGAATGAATGGCTGAATAGATGCGCAGGAAAAAACATGCTCTTCGGACGATCACCGTCAATGTGGTGCTTCGGATCATCAATCGCAATGATGGATTTAAATGCGCACCAGAACCCTATAATCCAGACCACCACGAACCAAAATGCAAGTATCCCGGCTACAACAGGCAACCACTTCGAGTCATGAAGTAACAGCGATTTGATCTTGGAGTAGATAGCATCAAGCCTAGTGAACGGTATGAACAGGATAACCAACAAGTAGCTGACCTTCGTGTCAACGGCTCGAATTGTTGATTGAAGATCAGACAAAGATGCGTACAAATACTCAAGTTTTCTGTCTGCTGCCATTTTGAACCTCTTATTAGCACATGCGAGTTTGAACCAAGAATGAAAGCGATATGGTGGTAGCGTTATCGTGGTTGTTTGTTGGCGAGCCATTCTGCCATGCAACTATTGATAACGTCTGCGTGGTAGCACTCCCATGTGCTGTTCCATGAACACAGGCGTTTGTTACTTTCGCAAAGATTATCGAAGAAGACACGGGAGAGCATTACGGGTTTGTCATTGAAAGTTCGCGAACCATGGTTACAGAGTTTCGCGGCAGCACCAACCAGTTCACCCATCCAGACAACTTCATTAATTCCACTTCCTCGATATCCACCCTTGATCATCAAAGCACGTCCATAGTCTAAACCAATGCCTACTGGAATTGCGGCTATGCTCCTCTGCGAGAAACGCCAATTGATATTTTTTACAAGGGAAACTACGCATGCGGCCGTGCTAAATAGGTCATCGATATTGGTCTTGATCTTCGTGTCAAAAACTCCCCAAACACAATCGCCTTCGATCATGACCTCGCAGATTGTTGGGTTACCGCTGAGCAAAGCAACAAGTTCTGAGATAAAGGCACGGTAGATTCGTGCCAAGGTGGGACGTTTATATTTTTCAGCAAGAGTCTTTGACCCGCGCATGTCCACAAACAACGCCGCACAGTTGACATAGTAGCCGTTAGTAAATGTCAACGACTCTCGATTTGGCACAGAGTCCTTTTCCTCATATCCATAGTCGGAACTATCCAATATCTCACATATACGCGCATCGCTGTCAGTGTGGCTGTATTTTATGTAACTGGCTTTCATTTAGTGCGACCTTCCTTGCCAAATACGTAAGAACCGCCCAGCGACAAACATGGAGTATTCATTTTCATTCCTCATTCCTCATTCCTCATTATTCTGACAAGCCTGCCAAAATCAGTCAAGAACTGACACCTGTTGTTTAGATTAGCATGTTCTGCGCGATTTCAAAACCGTCATAATGAAGTGAAAGAGTTCGGAAACGAGCAGGCATCTTCCCTGTACGGATAGAATGGTCTCATGCGGACCAATTGAGGCATCAGGAATCGATGTCAGCACTTTTATCATTGTCGCATCCTCTCCCTGATCCGCTCAACGGTCTTGGGCGCGCATCCCTCGAAGTGGTTGTTCACGAACGCCCACGCGTTCTTGCCCTTGGCGCCGAGGTCCTTGAGCATGGCCACGATCCTGTCCAGGTCCTCGTCATGGGGATCGACCACCTTCGACCAGTCCTTGCCCTGGCGCTTGCCCATGGCCTCGTAGTCGGTCCCGTGCATGCGCACCACGCATGTGTCCGTGAGCTGGTCAGCGTGCTTCGCGTAAACCTCATGGACCGGCGGCATGTAGTAGCCCTGCTCGAAGACGTGGACGAGGCCGCGCTCACGCAGGAAACCGAAATGGTCCCGGTTCAGCCAGGCCGGGTTCCGGATCTCGACGCCCCAGCAGTGGCCCGCCGGCAAAACCTTCGCGAACCCGTCGAGCCTGTCCAGGAACTCGGCCTGCGACTGCATCATCTGCCGGTTCAGATACCCGAACTGGAGCATAAGCGGGCCAAGTTTCGCATGCATCGGCTCCAGCAGGCCCATGAACGTCCTCATAAGGTCCGGGGACAGGAAGTGCGGATTCGGCACCAGAGGATCTGTCTTGCTGGCGGGGCGCAGGTGCGTCAGCGTCAGCGCGTCCGGGAGCTTGACCCCGAACTTGAAACCTTCTGGCACAGACTCTGCGTATTGGGCCACGGTCTCCGGACGCGGCAGCGAGACCTTATCGGCCCCGAACAGGCTCCAGTACCACTGGTCGATCTCCACGCAGCCGTACCTTTGCGCGTACTCGCTGAGCATGTCCTGCGGCGAGTCCGAATAAACGAGACCGCGCCAGGCCTCGAACTTCCAGGAGCATGTGCCTATATGGAGTTGCGGATTCACTGGTGCTCGACGAAGATCAGTTTGTCTGTGTCAAAGCCCAGAGCCGCCGC
>CAYOHO010000186.1:0-5057 GCA_964403755.1 uncultured Oscillospiraceae bacterium | reverse complement strand
CTGCTGCATCAAATCGGCGACACGTCGCTGGCACTTGATAGCCATCCGTGGGACGGCTGCGTGGTCGGCCTCGATCTGGCGAGCAAGCAGGACATCGCAAGCGCTGTCTGGCTGTGCTGGATCGGTGATGGTGAGGAAAGGAAGTACTACGTTGTCTCGCGCAACTACGTGCCCGAAGCCGCCGTCGAGAAACCGGAGAACGCGCACTACCAGGCCTGGGTGAATAGCGGTCACCTGATCGTCACCCCGGGCAACATGATCGCGCTCGGCCAGATTGAGGAAGACCTCCTCGAGTCAGCCAGCCAGGTGCATGTCCGCGAGGTCGCCAAGGATCCATGGGGCGGTCACCAGATGGGGGCAAACCTCCAGGCGGAAGGCTTCACGGTTGTCGATATCCCGCAGCAGGTCCGCTACCTGTCGGACCCGATGAAGGAAATCGCTGCCCTGGTCGATGCCGGCCGCTTCCATCACGACGGAAACCCGGCCTATGTCTGGATGATGAGCAATGTCGAGGTCAAAGAGGACCGAAACGAGAACATCTTCCCGCGCAAGGCCAGGGCGTCTAACAAGATCGACGCGGCGATCGGGACGATCGTTGCCATGAATCGCGCCCTCGCGGCAGAACCTGAAACCGAAGAAGAACCTGGAATCGTCATCCTATGAACGCAACCGCCACCTGGTACAACGCTGAACGCGTCAGCCAGCCTGGCAGCACCATCCTCTCGGCCTGGAAGGCTGAGCGGGAGGCTGCCAGGGCTGGGCAATCGCCGCAGGCCTCCGTGCCGGTGTCGAGCATCACGCGCGGAACGGAGATGTTCGACATCCTGACCGGCGGCTTTGGCATGATGGGGGCTGGTGTTCCGGTCACCGAGCAGACAGCGATGTGCGTGTCCGCTGTGTATGCCTGTGTCGGCCTGATCGGCGGTGCTATCGCGGCGTTGCCATTCCATATCTTCCGCCGTACCGATGACGGGCGCGATCGCTACGAGAGTGACCTCTGGTGGCTTTTCAACGAGTCGCCCTGGGAAAACTGGACGGCTGCCAGCGCCTGGTCGTTCGCCGCGCAGTCGATCGCCTTGAAGGGCGACGGTTTCTGGCGGATCCGGCGCGTTACGCCCTACACAAACGCGATCGCCGGCTTCCAGCCATACCACCCCGATACGGTATCGCCGTTCCGACACGACGGCCGGATCGTGTATCGCCTGGTCAATGAGGACGGCACGGTCGAAGTTGTCGACCAGGCAGACATGCTGCACTTCCCTGGAATCGGCTTCGACGGCAAGCGCAGTCTGACGCCGATTCGTGCCGCGCTTCGGACGCCGGCCGGCATCGCCCTGGCCGCTGACGAGTTTGCCGGCGCCTTCTTCAAGAACGGTGCCCGTCCTGACTTTGCGTTGAAAACGCCTGGCGGACTCAAGGAAGATCAGGCTAAGCTGCTGCGCGAGACCTGGTCCAGCCGTCACTCCGGCCCGAGCAACGCCCACTTGCCAGCCATCCTGACCGGTGGCCTGGAAGTGCAGCAGCTCACCATGAGCGCCGAGGACGCCCAGCTGCTATCCACGCGCAAGTTCCAGGTCGAGGACATTGCCCGCATCTTCGGAGTTCCGCCCCACATGATCGGCTACACCGAGAAGACCACGAGCTGGGGCAGTGGCGTCGAGCAGATGTCGATCGGCTTCGTGCGCTACACCCTGTCGCGCTACCTGGACGCCATTCAACAGGAAATCAACCGCAAGGTCTGGCCGAAAAGCCTCAAGGTCTATGGCGAGTTCAACCGCGATGCCCTCCTCGAGGGCGATGCTAAGGCGCAGGCCGAGTACTTCGCCAAGGCGCTCGGCGGGCCTGGAACGCAGGGCTGGATGACGATCAACGAAGTCCGCAAGCTCAAAAACCTCAAGCCGGTAGAAGGCGGCGACAAGCTGATCTTCGCCGGAACCGCACCGGCAGTTGCCGGCGCCAACGAAGGCCAGGAGCCTGATCCGAAACCGGAGGAAACCGATGCATCCGATGCTGAAACTGCTGATCAATAACCGCCGGCAAGGAAAGTTCCACGTCGCCGCCAAGGCAGAAACCGACGAAGCCACGATCTACCTTTACGACATGATCGTGAACACCGACGATGAGGCCGAGTGGTGGGGCGGTGTCAGCCCTCAGTCCTTCATCAAGGCGCTGAACGAAATCGCCGCCGGCACCATCCACCTGCGCGTCAATTCGCCGGGCGGCTCGGTGTTTGCGGCCCGCGCCATCGAACAGGCGATCCGCGAGCACAAGAGCAAGATCGTCGTGCATATCGACGGCCTGGCTGCCAGCGCCGCGTCGTTCCTCATCATGGCTGCCGACGAAATCCGCATGGCGCCGGGCAGCTTCCTGATGATCCACAAGGCCTGGACATGGATGTACGGCAATGCCGACGACCTCCGGAAGGAAGCCGGCCTGCTTGACCAGATCGATGGCAGCCTGGTTAAAACGTATGCCAAGCGCAGCGGCCAGGACGAGGCCGGCATTGCCAACTGGATGGCCGAGGAAACCTGGTTCGAGGCCACCGCCGCTGTCGAGCTGGGCTTTGCCGACCAGGTGGCTGATGAGGCTGCTCCGAAAGACTCGGCCGTCAGCTGGAACCTATCTGCCTACGCGCACCCGCCATCGGCGCAGCAGCCGCCGAAAGACCAGCCGCCGCTCAAGCCCGATGTCGACCGTGAGGCTCTGCATCGAGCCGCCCTCAAAGCACTGATCCCTGCCTGACGCTCACGCGCCGGCAACCAACCAGGCCACCTTCGGGTGGTCTTTTTTTTAGGAGCAATCCATGAAGCATCTGCAAGCCCTGCGTGAGCGCCGCGACCAACTGGCGCGCACCCTGACCAACCTTGTCGACAAGGACAAGACCCCGGAATGGAAGCCGGAACACCAGGCTCAGTACGACCAGGCCATGGCCGAAATCGGTGACATCGACGGCCAGATCAAGCGCCACAACGATGCCATGGCCGCTATCGGCATGAACGCATCGACTGGCCAGGTTGACGAAGAACTGCGCGACCGTTTCACTCGTACGCCGGGTGCTCACGGTGCCGAAGCCGGTGCCCTTCGCGCATACCTTGGTGGTGGTATTGCGGCCCTGGCTCCTGAGCAGCTCACTGCCATGCGCGCCCGCCAGTCCGGCGACATCGCCAACGCCATGCGACTGCCGCAAGCTGCCATGAGCACCAGCACCCAGGCCGAGGGCGGCTACACTGTGGCCACCGAGTACTTCCGCCAGCTCACCGAGGCGATGAAACTGTTCGGCGGCATTCGCTCCGTTGCCACCATCCTGCCGACTGGCACTGGTGCCCAGATGAACTTCCCGACGGCTGACGCCACTTCCGAGGAAGGTGAAATTGTTGGCCAGAATACGGCCGTCACCCTGGGCGAAACCACCTTCGGCAATATCTCCCTGGACGTCTACAAGTATTCGTCCAAGAAGATCGCCGTGCCGTTCGAGCTGATCCAGGATTCGATGTTCGACATCGAAGGCTACCTGAATAGCCTGCTCCAGGTTCGCCTTGGCCGCATCACCGCCAAGCACTTCACCACCGGCACCGGTACTAGCCAGCCGCGCGGCGTCGTCACTGCAGCCGGGTCCGGCAAGGTCGGCGCCACCGGCCAGACTGCCACCGTCACCTATGACGATCTGGTCGATCTCGAGCACTCGGTTGATCCGGTCTATCGTGTCGGCCCAAAGGTTGGCTTCATGATGAACGATGCCACGCTGAAGGTGCTCCGCAAGCTCAAGGACAGCCAGGGCCGCCCGATCTTCGTGCCCGGCTACGAGCAAGGAAACCCCGGCGGCGCGCCGGATCGCCTGCTCGGTCGTCCGATCTTCATCAGCCAGGAGATGCCGACCATGGCAGCCAACGCCAAGTCGATCCTGTTCGGCGACTTCAGCCGCTACATGATCCGCGAGGTTATGGACCTGACCCTGTTCCGCATGGCCGACAGCAACTTCATCCTGAACGGCCAGATCGGCTTTGTCGCCTTCAACCGCCAGGGCGGCAACCTGGTTGATGTTGGCGGCGCGGTCAAGTTCTACCAGAACTCCGCGACCTAATCCGATTGGCATCCGGCGGGCAGCGCTCTGGCGCTGCCCTTCACCTTTCCAAGGAAAAAACCATGGCAACCAAAAAAGTCCGCATCCTGGTCGATCACCCGGTCGACGGGAAGAAGTACCGCGCCAACGACGTCGTCGAATTCGATTCAGAAGCGGCTGCCTCGCTGATCAAGGCCGGCCTCGCCGACGACAACAAAGCAGCTGTCGCCTACGCGCTTGAGCAGAACGGCGGCGTTGTCGTCAAGCACGAAAAGCCGGCCGAGCCCGAGCAACCGCCGGCTGGCGATGGCGAGCAGACCGAGCAGAAGTAATCACGTTCAATCGTATGCGCCGGGGATTTTCCCCCGGCCCTGGACATCCCCATGAGCAATATCCCGCTTCCCGACAACGCAGGCCGCGTCGATACCTTTACCCGGCAAGAAGGAGCAGACACCGTCCATATGCAGGCGGTCGTTCCCGTCGATCCGGCAACAGGCTTGCCGCTGCCGCTCGCCCAGGAAGCGACCTTGGCCGCCCTCAGCAATGCGGTGGCCACGCTCAACACCGCAGCGTCTGCCATTCAGTCGGCAGTCGAAGCGCTGAACACCAAAACCACGGCGGTCAATACCGGCGCCATCGCCGGGACCGTTGCACTTGACGTGCCGACCCTGGAGGCCCTCGAGTCGATCAATGCCGCGACCGGCCTGCAGCAACCGCTGACCGACGCCCAGTTGCGAGCCGCTGCGGTGCCGGTCTCAGGCCAGTTCTACCAGGCCACCCAACCGGTCAGTGCTGCCGCCTTGCCGCTGCCCGCAGGGGCCGCCACGGAAACCACACTGGCTGCTGTCGCTGCCAAGCTGCCGGCGCTTTCCGGTGGGCGCATCCCCGTCGAGCTGCCAGCAGGCGGCGGCGGGCTGACGAACACCGAACTGCGCGCATCGCCTCTGGCGGTCAGTGCATCCGGCATCGGGGCGCCGGCCGACGCCCAGGCCGATTC
>CAYOHO010000185.1:0-5076 GCA_964403755.1 uncultured Oscillospiraceae bacterium | reverse complement strand
GCTACACGGGTGGCAAGATCCTCTGGCTGCGCGAGAACGAGCCCGCCCTGATGGAGCGGACCCGGATGATCCTGAATCCGAAGGACTACCTGCGCTTCCGGCTCACGGGAGACTATGCCACGGAAGTCTCGGACGCTTCCGGCACCGGACTCTTTGACGTGCGCCGGCGGTGCTGGAGCCAGCCGCTGCTCGATCTGCTGAACCTGCCGGCCGGCCTGCTGCCGCGCTGCGTCGAGTCGACCGAGGTGACCGGGCGCATTAGCCCGACCGTGGCCGCATTGACCGGCCTGCGGGCCGGCACGCCGGTCGTGGGCGGTGGCGGCGACGCCATCGTCCAGACGACCGGCATGGGCATCATCCGGCCCGGGGTCCTCGGAATCACCATCGGCACGTCCGGCGTCGCCGCCATGGGCCTGGACGGCTTCAAGCCGAATACCGGCGGCCGTCTGCAGGTCTTCTGCAACAACGCTCCCCACCTCTGGCACGCCATGGGTGTGACCATTGCCGCCGGCGGCGCTCTCCAGTGGTACAAGAACCGGCTCTGCGAAAGCGAGCGTGACCGCGCCCAGGCTGAGAGGAGCGACGTCTACGCCATCCTCGACGCCCAGGCAGAAACATCCCCGCCCGGCAGCCGCCAGCTGCTCTTCCTGCCCTACCTCAACGGCGAGCGCTGCCCCTATCCCGACCCGGAGGCGAAGGGCGCCTTCATCGGCCTGACGCTTCAGCACGGCAAGGCCGACCTGACCCGGGCCGTCATGGAGGGCGTCCAGTTCAGTCTGCACCAGGTCTTCGACCTGTTCACGCAGCTTGATCCCTCGGTCATGGCCAGCCGGATCATCGTCTCGGGCGGCGGCAGCCGGAGCGCCATCTGGCGCCAGATCTGCGCCGACATCTTCCAGGCGACGGTCGAGACTGTCAGCGGCAGCGGCGAGGGCGGCGCCTTCGGGGCAGCCCTGCTCGCCGGCGTTGGGGTCGGCCTGACTGGCAGCCTGGACGAAGCCGTGCGTTCGCTGCAGATCGAGACCTTCACCGAGCCTGATCCCGGCCGTCGGGAACTGTACACGCACCTCTACGGCGTCTACCAGTCGCTCTATCCGGCGCTGGCCGGGCCATTCCACGCGCTCGGAGCTGGCTGACCCGGCCACCGCCCCGCAGACCATCCGATACCAGCGAAGGTGACAGCAGCACACCGCCAGGGCAAGAATCGACAGAAGGAGAGCACCATGACAACCGACAGACTGATTGCCGTCCTGGGCGCCCAGGGCAAGATGGGGAAACGCATTTCCGCGAACCTGACCCGCCACGGGTATCGGTTCATCAGCTGCGCACGCACGGAGGCGGGCAACGCTGTGCTCCGCGATGCCGGCTTCAACAGCATGGCCAGCGAGGAAGCGGCGAAGATCGCCGACCTGGTCATCTTCGCCCTGCCGGACGCAGCTCTGCCGGCTCTGACCCGCCAGCTCGTGCCTTTGCTCAAGCCGGGCGCCATCGCGATGACGCTCGATCCGGCAGCTGCCCGCGCCGGCCAGCTGACCCTGCGCGATGACTGTTCCTTTGTTGTGGTCCATCCCTGCCACCCGGTCATCTTCGGCAGCTTCGAGACGCCGGAGGAGCGGGCCGACCAGTTCGGCGGCATTGCCGCCGAGCAGGACATCGTGATCGCGCTGCTGCAGGGGCGGGAAGAAGACTTCGAGACAGCCCGGGCGGTGGCCATCGACCTGTTCAGCCCGGTGAAGGCCGCCCATCGCATCACCGTCGAGCAGATGGCGATCCTCGAACCGGCGGCAGCCGAAGTGGTAGCCGCCATGTGCGCGACGCTCGTGAAGGCGGCGATTGACGAATCCGTGCAGCGCGGTGTGCCCCGGGCAGCGGCCGAGTCGTTCATCCGCGGCCACATCAACCTGGCCCTGTCAGTGGCCCTGATCAGCCAGATCCCGTTTTCCGAGGCCTGCAAGATTGCTGTCGACTATGGCTACAGCCATGTGCTGCGCGAGGATTGGCGCAAGGTCTTTGAACCGGAAAGCATCGAGGAAGTGCTGCGCCACATGCTGCGGCTGGAGGGCTGAACCCCGCCGGGATCAGGCAAGTGCCCGGGTCCCGCGGATATAGACCACATCCTGTGTCAGCTTGAGGATCTGCCTGCGCGTGAAGTGCCGGCGGATCCTTTCGTTCACGGCCGGCAGGTCCTGCTCGGGGACGGCAGCCGTCAGCAGCCCGGCACTGGCGGCCAGGGCAAAGTCGAATGCCGCTTCGGGACTGTCGAAGCGGTCCTGCCAGTAGGCATGGCGGATGCTGATGTCAGAGAGGTGCGCCAGCTTGCAGAGATGATGCGCCTCGCGGCTGGTTATCGGCCAGAAGGCCGCCGGGCGGCCAAGCTGGAAGCGCAGCGGCACCTCGCAGATCACGGCGTCCTGAAGCTCGGCGAGGCAGGTGGCGCCCTGGATGGCCAGTGACAGCACGCCGCCCGGGCGGAGCAGCCGCAGCATCTCGGCGGTCACGGCAGCGAGCTGTGGCACTTGCGCCAATGCCAGGGAGGAGACGATCACATCGACACTGGCATCCGGCAGCGGCAGGGCCGCCGCATGGGCCTGGAGCAGCAGGCAGTCAGACTCGCTGAAGCCGGCGCGGCTGATTCGCGCCCGGCATGGCTCAAGCAGGCTGCCGCAAAAGTCGACACAGATGACCCGGGCGGCGCCGGCCGCCAGCAGCTGGCAGGCCAGGATGCCGATGCCGCTGCCGATGTCGAGAACGGTCCGGCCCTCGACGGCAAGATCGTCGATGACGTCCATGGCAACCCGCTCGTAATGCTGGCCAGCCAGGCGGCCATAGTCCGGTGCGCCGGGCCAGCGCCGGCCGCAGTAGGCCGCCTCGACAGCCATCCGGGCGTCCTGTTCGCAAAGTGCGCTGCCACGCAGGGCGCAGACAGCCGCGTTGAGGCGCAGCAGAGAACGCCTGAACGTCAGATGCAGGTTTTCAGCCTGGAATGGGTCCATCGGATTCGCCTCCCCTGCATGGCGCTTCCCAGGAAGCGCGGCTGGCAGAACGCGGTTCAGCTTGACACTTTCTCAGGACGGCAGAAACGGCATCCGGGACGGTGACGGTTCAGCAACGGTGACGGCTCAGCAGGCGAGCATTTCCTGCAGAAGCGCGGCATCCTTGACTTCGATCTTTTCACGGCCAAGGGCGACGGCGCCCTTGCTTTTCAGTTCCCCAAGCAGGCGTGACACGACTTCCCGGGCTGTCCCCAGCTCGATGGCGATGGCTTCATGTGTGGTGCGGACAGTACCGGCACGGCCGCCGGTCCGATCGAGCAGCCACTGGACAAGCCGGCGGTCGGTGCGGTCGAAGGCTACCGCCTCGAGGGTCTGCATCACATCCGTCAGATGGTCGTACAGGGACGTGATGAGGTAGTCCTTCCAGGCAATCGAGCGGTCCATGACCTCATGGCAGAGCGCAGCCGGCAGCATGAACAGCTGGGCCTGCTGCTCGACCTGGGCCAGGGCGGGGAAATCCTCGCCTTTCAGCTGGCAGGCGATGGAGACGAGGCAGGTCTGACCGGCACCAATGCGGTAAAGCGTCATTTCCCGCCCGCTTGCCGACAGCTTGAAGACGCGGAGCACGCCGGAGATGACCAGCGGAATGTACTGGCACTGCTGGTTCTGCTGCATCAGCATCTGGTCCTTGGGCAGGACAACCACCTGCCCGGCCGCGAAGACCTGCTGCCGGTCCGCAGCCGAGAGCTGCCGGAGCACCGGGAACAGGGCGTCCAGTTTGCGGATCTGCTCGGGTGTCGTCATGTTGTCATCCTCCAGTCAAGCCTGCGGGTGGCCGGCGGCAGCTGTGCAGCAGCTGGTGCCTGCAGCCTCATCATAGCATTTCCGGTGCCGGGGAGGCAAAACCATGAAGCGTCCGGCTATCCGGAACCGCTAGCCAGTCCGGCCGTCCGGCCGTCCGCCGGTCCGCCAGTCCGCCAGTCCGCCAGTCCGCCAGTCCGCCAGTCCGGCCGCCTGCCGTCAGGCGAGGCGCAGGCAGTCCAGCAGCAGGCGGTTGAATTCGTCAACATGCGTCTCCATCGGCGTATGCCCGGCACCGGCAATCACATGCAGCTCCAGACGCGGAACCTGCTGGCGGATGGCCTCGGCCTGGTTCAGGGGCACCCAGGTGTCGGCCGCACCCCAGATCGCCCGAACCGGCAGGGACAGGCCATTGAGGCCGGCCACCGGTTCATTGCCGGTGGTGCGGACGATGTCGATCAAGGCGCGCGCGGTTCCCGGTACCGTCAGGGTGCGGAAGTACGCGTCCACGCGGGCTGCGGGAACCGGCTGGCCGGCAGCGCTGGCGAGCAGGCTGGCGATCCGTTCGGGCGTGATCAGGACCCGCTCAAGCAGGACCTGGAGCCAGCGGGCGACCGGCGGAAACCGGACCAGGATGCTGGTCGGCCCAGGTGCGTTCTCAAAGACGGCGCCATCCACGAGGATGACGGCTGCCGTTCGCTGTGGCTCGGCCAGCGCCATGGCCGTGACTGTTCCGCCGCCCATCGAGTGGCCGACCAGATGCCAGGGCGCATCCTGCAGGCTGGCCGGCATCTCCCGCTCCAGTTCCGAGAGCAGGGTCCAGAGCAGCCGGGCCCGGCTCGCCTGGCTGTGGTTCAGCCCGGTCTGGCGTGTGCTGTAGCCGAAGCCCGGGAGATCAACGGCAACGGTCCAGTAGCCTTGCGCCTGCAGGGCGGCGACATTTTCTGCCCAGGAGACGGTGGAGCCTCCCAGTCCATGGACAAGCAGCACCTTGCCGGCCGGCTGGCCGGACTGTGGGCTGGCCGGCGCTGGAACGGCCGGCACTGCCGCTGAAGCTGCGGCCGGCCGGCCGCGGACATGCAGCCGCACGCCGCTGACGGTCCGGAAGGTGCTGTTGGCAAACGGCGCTTCGGTCAGCGTGCTGGCTGCGCTGACCGGCACCAGATAGGGCAGGATGCAGAGCAGCAGAATCAGCACGCCCAGGGTCAGCAGAATGCGGCGGAAAACCCGGCGCCCGCGGCCGTGCGGCCTGACCGGTTCGGGAATGGGGGAGGGGCTGGGC
>CAYOHO010000184.1:0-5095 GCA_964403755.1 uncultured Oscillospiraceae bacterium | reverse complement strand
CAGCGGCGGGGCGGCCCAGTCCGGCCCCTCGGGAGCGGAGCCGGTTCAGCCGGCTGACGCTGAGCCGGTTGAGCCAGCTGGCGCTGAACCGGTCGAGCCGACGGAAGCGGCAGCGGTCCCGCTGGAAACTGCAGCGGTCCCGCCGGAAACAGCGGACACTGCCAGCGGCCAGACGAGCATTCCGGAACCGCCGGAAACGGTCGCGATAGCCGGTCAGCCGGACGCCGAGCGGCGCCGGTTCTGTACCAATTGCGGCGCACCGCTGGCCCCGGGCAAGCCGTTCTGCGGCAACTGCGGCCAGCGCAGCGACTGAAGCGCCGGCTTCAGCCGAGCAGTTCGCCGGCCGGTATCTCGAGGATGGCAGCGAGGTCAAAAAGCCGCGAAAGCGGCATGTCGAGCTCTCCGCGTTCATATTTGATGATCTGCGTGACGGAGGCATCGAGCCGATCCGCCAGATCCTGATGGGTCAGGCGGTGGTCCTCCCGGGCCCGGGCCAGCCGCTGGCCCATGGCCGGAGTCACCTTCACATTATCAAATTGAGCCATGGCGCCCCTTTCCACGCCCGGCTGCCTGCGATCCTGCTCGGGCATGCCGGTCCGTCTGGATTCCATTCTACACCAAGGCCGGCCGCAAATGAATGCGGCCGGCCCTGGCATGGTTTTCTTCCGGACCTGGCGGCACACCGTCGCACGGCATGTCTGGCTCGGGTTCAGGAATTGGACGTGGCGCCTGTGGTTGCCTTGGGGGCTGTGGAGGGAGCCGTCGCACTGCCGGCACTGCCGTCTGTGCCCGGCTTGCCGCCGCGCATGCCGCCCCGCATGCCGCCGTTCATGTCGCCGTTCATGTCGCCGCGCATGCCGTCCTTGCCGCCTATGCCGGGCAGGCCGAGGCTGCGCAGGCTGACCTTGGAGTCAGCGGTGATGGCCTTGATGGCCGCCGTCGCATCAGCCAGCTTCTGGCTGGCCTCATCCTTGGTCAGGCGGCCGGCAGTGACCATCTCATCCAGGCGAGTGGAATACGCCTTGATCATCGCATCCTTCAGGGCGTCGAGCTTGCCGGCGTCCGACGCAATCTTCCAGACAGTGCTTCCCGCAGTCAGCTTGGCCTGCAGGTCAGTTGCGCTCATGCCGAGCACGGTGGCAGTCTCATCGAGACCGAGGCCGATGCCTGCGCCGCCGCGGCCGCCCATGGCCTGCCGGTCGGCCTGCAGGGCCTGTTCCTTCGAGTCCAGTGCGGCGAGGACGGTGTCCGCATCACTCTGGGCCAGCTTCTTGTCAGTCACGAGCTGCTGGACGAGGCTCTTGCAGTAGTCCAGCAGCGATCCGGTTCCCTTGGCCGTTGTGCCCGCGGCTGCCGCTACCGGCACTGCAATGGCCAGCGTCAGGACAGCAACGGCGATGCCGATGACGATCTTTTTCTTCATTGATTCACAATCCTTTCTGAATGCATGCAGCCGGCATACCGGCTGCCCACGGAAATGGTACACCTTGATGATGACGCATCCATGTGATCGCCAGATGATCGGCATCTGATTTTTTTGTCCGAACGCTGGAACCGGCCAGCCAGCGTTCCGTCTGCCGGCCGCCTGAGCGAAAAAAGAACGGCCGCACGGATGTCCGTGCGGCCGCCTGCTGCGGCCGGGCTGTCAGCTCGGTATGGCATTCATCGTTCAGCCGGCGCCCTCGGATGTCGGCCCTGACAGCTAGTCGACCTTGAGCGGGGTGATCTCGACCTTGGTATAGCGCATGATCTCATCCAGCTTCGGCTGGGTCATGAGCGTGGTGAACGTATAGGCCACGCCTTCGTGACGGGCCCGGCCGGTGCGGCCGATCCGGTGGACGTAGTACTCGTTCTCATCCGGGATGTCATAGTTGAAGACGGCGTCGACGCCCTCGACATCGATGCCGCGCGCGGCGACATCCGTGGCGACCAGAACCCGCAGGGAGCCAGTGCGGAAGCTGGTCAGGGTCTTCTCGCGCGAGCTCTGCTGGATGTCGCCGTGGATGCTCTCGGCCCGGATGCCGGTGGCTGAAAGCCGGCGGGCGACATAATCGGTCGCGTACTTGCGGTTGCAGAAGATGATCACCTTCTGGTAGTTGTGTTTCTTCATCAGGTCGGCAATCACCTCGATGCGGCGGTGGCTCCCGACCTCGATGCTGTACTGGGTGATCTGCGGCTTGTCCTCAGCTTCGGCAGCGACCTTCAGCTCGATGACGTCGCGCTGGTAGATCCAGGAGATGTCCATGACGGCGCGCGACATGGTGGCCGAGAACATGGACACCTGCCAGGCCCGCGGCATCTTGTCGAGAATCTTGCGGACATCGCGCACGAAGCCCATGTCGAGCATGCGGTCGGCCTCGTCGAGGATGACGGTGCGAACCGAGCCGAGGGCGACCGTGCGGCGGTTGAGGTGGTCAATCAGGCGGCCCGGAGTGGCGACAATGACCTGAGGCCGGTGCTTGAGCTCGTCAAACTGGCGGTCGATGCGCTGGCCGCCGTAGATGGTCGCGATGCGGATTTCCGGCTTGTTCCGGGCGAGAGCGCGCAGCTCGTCGGTGATCTGGAGCGCCAGCTCGCGGGTTGGCGCCAGGATCAGGGCCTGGACATCAGCCAGCTCGGGATCGAAATGCTCGATGATCGGGATGCCGAAGGCAACGGTCTTGCCGGTGCCGGTCGGTGCCTGGGCGATCACGTCGCGCCAGTCCATCATCGGGGGAATGGTCTGCTCCTGCACGGAAGTCGGCTCTCTGAAGCCCATGGCCGCCACGGCCGATAGGGTTTCCTGCGATAGGTTCATCCTGGCAAAGGCACTGTCGGCCAGGACGGAGGGATCTCCGACCAGGGGCCGCTCTTCCGCCGCGTCCGGTCCAGCCTGCAGTTCGGCCTCCGCAGATCCGGCACCGGAAGCATCCGGTTCGGCGGATCCGGCAGCATTGGCCGAACCGGCACCAGCCTTTTTCTTGCCACCCCTGCGGCGGCGCGGGGTCTTGCGGACGCCCTCGGCGGTTTCACCGCTGCCGGCTGCTTCGCTGGCAGCGGTTTCGGTGGCGGTTTCGCTGCCGGCGGCTTCGCTGGCTGTTTCACCGGTGGCGGCTTCGCTGGCGGCGGCTTCGCTGGCAGCATCGCTGGCAATGGTATCGGCGACCGGCTGCTGGACACTGTCAAGGTTCGGCTCAGGGGTCAGCGGGCGCTCCTCTGCGGGCAGCGGGAGCGCTGGAATGTCCTGGATTGGACTTTCCTGGTCTGGGGTCTTCGATTTTCTCGGCATGCGTGTGGATCCTCGTGTGCTTCCTTCATGATTTGCCCGCGTGCCGCTTTTCCCTGAAGCACCGGGTCTTCCCTTTTCTGGTTCACCCCTTATCGTAACCGATAAGCGACCCAAAAAGCAAATCGCTGGTGACGAACGGGTGCCGGTAGGGCTCCGGCGCCGGCAGCGGCTGCCGTTCAGTAGACGAAATAGCCGTACTGGCGGACGCGAATCGTCAGCCGGCCGCTTTCCCAGGTCACATCCGACGCATCGACAAGCGCCCCCAGCAGATGGTAGCCCTCATCGCGGTAGGCGCAGCCGATCAGGTTATCGTAGTAGTCATCCATCTCGGGCTGGCGGCGTTCGCGGAGCGCGGCGGCAAAGCGCTCGAGACTATCCGGCGGGCTGTCGGAGCAGCCGCTGACGGTGATGGTGAAATGGTCCGGCTCCAGCTCGAGGTGGATGTCAACGGCGCGGATGCCATTTTCAATCAGGTAGTCGGCCAGTTCGGCGCAGAGCTGCATGACCTTGACTCGGCTTTGCATGATGGCGTTCCTTTCTGGAAAGCGTTCAGTTCCCGGGGCGACGGCGATCCGCGGCAATCTGGCGGATCGCCTCGATGACCGGGACGAGCGCGGCCGCGACGAATCCGCCGGAGAAGCCGTTGTTGTACAGGTTGACCCCGCCATGCAGGTAGCTGATGTTCATGACCAGCGCCATGTGCAGCATGGCTGCCAGGATGCCCCAGCCGGCCCCATAGTAGCCGGCCACCGGGGCGAGTGTCGTGCCGAACAGCGTGGCCAGCAGCGCCGTTGTGGAATGCGGGTCGTAGATATTGAGCAGGTTGGCCAGCAGCACACCGGCGAAGATCGGAACGACATTGCGCAGGTGCTTGCCGAAGGCGCCGAAGCCAACGACGGTGAAGATGCCGCCGATCACGGGTCCGTTGAGCTCGCCGCCGATGAGCAGCACATAGGCGGTCGACAGCAGGCCGAGCAGGCCCATGTTGAAGAGGGTCAGCCCGAGGCCGCTGATCTTGATGAAATCGGTGGCCAGCTTGCCGGACTGCTCGAGCAGTTCGCGGTAGCCGCCCAGCCGTCCGCGGCAGAGCGCCACGCCCCAGACGAGGATGCTTGTGAACAGCAGGCCGAAGAGGACGGCAAACGGCCGGTTGCGGCCGGCTGACAGGAGGGAGACCGGTTCCACGGAAACCCCGAAGGCACGGAGGGCGGCAATGAAGAAGGTACCGATGATGCCGGCCGTGAAGCCGACATTGTACAGGCTGAAGCCCTGGTGAAAGCGCAGGAAGTGGCTCGCGAGCGGCGGCAGGACGAAGCCGGCGACAATTCCCGAGCCGATGCCGAGCAGCAGGCGCAGCGCAATCGGAAGCGGCAGGTTGAAGGTCAGTTCGCTGACCAGGGGGCCCAGTGCGCTGCCGAAGAGGGCATGCAGCAGGAACCGGCCATACGGCTGGCGGGATAGGCGCGCATACAGCAGGACGCCGAGGGCGATCGGGATCGAATTATAGAGGTTCTTGCCGAAGAAGGAAAAGCCGGCCACCGTGAAGATCGCGGCCAGGAGGGGGCCGGATAGCTCGGCCTTGCTGGCCCGCACCAGCGTGATGCTGGCCAGGGTCATGATGCCGACATTGAGGAAGGCGGCGCCTGCCCCGCCAAGCTGGATGTAGTCGGTCAGCAGGTTGGCCGGTGACGTCAGGATGGCGATGCTGCCGTCCCAGATTGCCCGGGGCGTGTCGAAGAGGAACGCGATGGCGATGAAGAGGATGCCGAGCAGGACAAGGATCTCGCACTTGAGGAACTCGTCGCGCTCAAGGGCCGGCTGGCCCGG
>CAYOHO010000183.1:0-5097 GCA_964403755.1 uncultured Oscillospiraceae bacterium | reverse complement strand
GACCGCGTCGGCGGGCTGCTGATGTACGGCATCCCCAACATGAAGCTGGACAAGACCCTGATCGACCGCCGGGTCGCGCTCATGAAGGCCGAGGGCGTGACGTTCCGCACCGGCGTCGAGGTCGGACGCACGCTGCCGGCCGACCGCCTGTCCGCCGAAACCGACGCGATCGTGATCTGCGCCGGCGCCACCCGCCCGCGTGACCTCCAGGTCGAGGGCCGCAAGCTGTCGGGCGTCCATTTCGCGATCGACTACCTGAAGGAGAACACGCGCCGGCTGCTCGCCGTCGAGTGGCCGCGGGCCGGCCTCAACGCCGAGGGCAAGGATGTGCTGGTCATCGGCGGCGGCGATACGGGCACCGACTGCGTCGGCACGGCCATCCGCCAGAGCTGCCGCAGCGTGCATCAGATCGAGATCATGCCGAAGCCGCCGCTCGAGCGCACGCCCGGCAACCCCTGGCCGCAGTGGCCGGCCGTCCTCCGCACCGACTACGGCCAGGAGGAGGCGATCGCCCTCGCCGGCGAGGATCCGCGCATCTACCTGACCACCGTCAGCCGCTTCGAAGGTGACGCCCAGGGGAACCTGCAGGCCGTCCATACGGTCGGTGTCGAATGGGTCCGCAGCGCCGACGGGCGGATGACGCCCGAACCGGTTCCAGGCAGTGAACGCGTCTGGCCGGCCCAGCTGGTTCTGCTGGCGATGGGCTTTCTCGGACCCGAGGACACGCTGCCGGAAGCCTTCGGCCTGACCCGCGATGCCCGCTCCAACATCCAGGCGGCCGCCGACCGCTATGTCACCAGCCGGCCGGGCATCTTCGCCGCCGGTGACAGCCGCCGTGGCCAGAGCCTGGTCGTCTGGGCCATCCACGAGGGCCGCGGCGCCGCCCGCGCCTGCGACCAGTACCTGATGGGCCATTCCGATCTGCCCACCTGACACTTGGCCGGCTGATTCCACAGACGTGCAAAGGCCCGGGCGCTGCCCGGGCCTATTTGCGGAATCTCGGCTTGAGGCGGATGGTGAGGCCTTCGCCGGTGCCGGTCAGGATTGGCTTGGATGCGTCCGCCTCAGGCAGCGCCAGGCTTCGGACGTGTCCGGCTTCGGCAGTGTCCGGGGTCAGGCCTGCGGTGTGGCGGGCGGCAGGTTCTGGCGCGCCTGCTCGCGGGCTTCCCGGATGGCCCGCTGCAGAATCGCGAGGTCCTTCAGCTGCTCGAGGCGAACGCTGCGCCCCTGTGTGGCCTTGACCACGATGAATGTCTGGACGCCGCTCATCTGCGACTTCTTCGTCTCTTCCGTGACCGAGCGGATGTCGTTGAGCGGGTAGTCGAACGCGCTGCGGCCGTCATGCCCGTACAGGCGGGTCGTGGTCAGCGTCAGGGCGCGCTTGCGCAGGAGCAGGAGCTCGCGCAGGCAGTAATAGAGGGCGTAGAGGGAGGTGGCGAGGATCAGGAGGTCGATCAGCGGCAGTGTCTGGCTGATGCTGTCCTTGCGCGTGATGATGAAGAACAGCGACATGGCGATGCCGGCTAGGGCCAGGGGCAGGCCGACCAGCGGGCCGACCCGGTTGTACAGGCCGACGGCGAGGATGCGGTCACCGCGCTCGTCGCGGATCGGTTCGGACGGGATGGTCTTCGGCTGGGTGCGGGACGGGCTCATGTCTTTTCCTCCTGAAGTTCGGTGTCGTGGGCGGTGAGCCGGTAGATGGCGGCCCGGATGTCATCGGGCAGCTCGGCGATGGCCTCGTCTAGCAGGCCGGGGGTCTTGTCGAAGATGACCGGCCAGGCGCGGTGCAGGGCCATGACGAGCAGGTCGGACTGTTCCGGCAGCCCGAGTGCCACCAGGTAGTGCATCATGTGCACGGCGACGTCCTCGGCAGCCTTGGCGGCCACTTCCTCCTCCTTGAGCTTGACGATGTCGAAAAGGCGCGAGCCGTAGTGCCTGTCGTCACGGCAGGCACGCAGGTAGACCTCGGCCGCGTCATGGAACTCGAGCAGCAGGGCCTGGCGCGGTCCGGCGGCTTCGGCCAGCGCCTGGCGCAGCTCCGGCCGGGCGAAGAAGCGTTCGACGTCCTTGCGGGCCCGCTTCATGTTGCGCGTGCCGGGGTAGTTGTGGCTGTAGAAGAGGACGGTTGTGATCAGCTCGAGGAACTTGTCGCCGTAGCGCTCCTCCCGGCGGCTGACCTTGAAGAAGCGGGCCGGCCAGAACAGCAGGCGGTCGCGCGCCATCGCCGCATCCGGGCCGTCGCCGGCTGCCAGGTGCTGCAGCTGCTCGCGCCGTGTGATCGGGTCCTCGGCCAGGTCATAGGGCGACCCGCTGCCGGTGAGCGGGACGAGGTGGTTTTCGGTGCCACAGTACATGCAGAAGGCCCGGTTCAGCTGGTCGTCAGCCTGGAAGACTTTGCCGCAGGCCCGGCACTTGACATTCTTGATGGACACGCTGCTCACTCCTTCGGATCCGCCGCCGGCGGCTTCCGGCGGTTCCGGGCAGCTCGTCGGCAGGGTCAGGTCACATCCACTATACCGTTCCGGCGGTAGCTTGAAAAGAGCGGCAGCCGACACGGTCCAACTTGCAGGAACGGACGCTCCGATTTGCAAAACAGCCGTCTTCATGTTAAAATGGAGCGCCTGATGGACGTGTGCGTTCCTGACCCCGTTCGGGGCGGGGACGCCTTTTTTCTGGCCATCAGCCATGGTTCAGGGGGTACTTGATGAACGCTTACTTGATTCTTGACGACGGCTCGGTGTTTCCGGGCATCCGCTTCGGCGCACCGCCGGAAGTGGTCTGCGAAATGGTCTTCGGCACCGGCATGACCGGCTATCTGGAGATGCTGACCGACGCATCCTTCGCCGGGCAGGGCATTGTGATGAGCTCGCCGATCATCGGCAACTACGGCGTCTTCACGGAGCAGAGCGAGTCCGGACGCCCCTGGGCCGATGCCTTCATCGTCCGCGACCTGACGCACGTCGTCCAGGATGAGCGCGATGCCGAGGACCTCGACGACTACCTGCGCCGCCACGGCATCGCCGCCATCCGCGACATTGACACGCGCACGCTCACGCTGACCCTGCGCGAGAAGGGCACGATGAGCGGCATGATCACCGCCGGCCCCGACTATGACCTGGCTGCCTGCCTCGAGAAGATCCACGCCTACCGCAACGTCAATCCCGTGGCGCGCGTCAGCCGCCGCCACGTCTCGTTCTACCCCGCCGGCGCCAACGGGCGCACCAGCCGGCTGCCCGGCGACGCCCGCCCCTCCGAGTCCATGGTCCAGATGCCCTTCGAAGTCGAGCCGGGCATCCCGGCCCGCTACCGGGTCGCCGTGCTCGACTACGGGATCAAGCAAAACATCGTCTGGAACCTGACCCGCCGCGGCTGCGATGTGACGGTGTACCCGCACGACACGCCGGCGGCTACGATCCTGGCTGCGAAGCCGGACGGCATCATGCTCTCGAACGGCCCCGGCGACCCGGTGGACTGCGCCGATATCCTGCCCGAGGTCCGTGCCCTCTACACGTCCGGCGTGCCGCTGTTCGCCATCTGCCTCGGCCACCAGCTGCTGGCCCTGGCGACCGGCGCCCGCTCCCGCCGCCTCAAGTACGGCCACCGCGGCATCAACCATCCGGTCAAGGACCTGGCTGCCGACCGGGTCTACATCACCTCGCAGAACCACGGCTACGTCATCATCGATGAATCGGTCGACCCCGCCGTTGCCGAGATCAGCCATGTCCACCTCAACGACGGCTCCATCGAGGGCCTGCGCTACCGGAACTTCCCGGTCCGCTCGGTCCAGTACCATCCAGAGGGCGCACCCGGGCCGCATGACTCGGAGTATCTCTTCGACCAGTTCCTCGACATGATGGACAGCGCCCGGGCCTGAAGCCGGCCTTGGAAGGAGAACACTGCATGAATCCGTCAGCAGGGAAGCCCACGGACACCCCGAACCCGCCGTCCGAACCGCTCTCCGCGCCCGGTTCCGCAATCGCCCGCTCCGTCCGCCTGCCGGCGCGCGCCGCCCTCGCTGCCTTCGCGGCCCGCTCGGTCAGCCGCGTCCTGCGCCTGCTTGGGCGCGGCGCCACGACGCTGCCCGGCCGCATCGCCCTGATGATCGACCCTGGCCTGCTCCGGGAGCTGACCGCCGGCCGCCAGGTGTTCCTTGTCACCGGCACGAACGGCAAGACCACGACCGTGCGCATCCTCTGCACGCTGCTGGAGCAGAACGGCGTCCACATCACGACCAACACCTCCGGCGCCAACCTCGACACCGGGCTGGCGACCACCCTGACGGCCGCACTGCCGGCCATCCACGCGTCCGACCGCCGCGGCGCCGGCACGGCCTTCGTCTTCGAAATCGACGAGGCCTTCTTCGGCAAGATTGCCGACCAGCTCAATCCGTCTGTCTGCGTCGTCACCAACTTCTTCCGCGACCAGCTCGACCGCTACGGCGAGCTTCGCACCACGCGCGACCTGATCGAGAAGGGCCTGGCCAAGGTCAATGCCACCGTTGTCCTCAACGCCGACGATTCACTCTGCGCCTCACTGGGCCGCGACCGCGCCGACCGCGCCCGCTACTTCGCGATGGCGCCGGAGATGCTGTCCGACCTGCCGAGCCGCTCCTCCGACGAAGCCGCCTACTGCACCTACTGCGGCGGACGCTATGTCTACAGCGGCCGCAGCTATGGCCACCTCGGCCGCTTCCGCTGCCCGCAGTGCGGCTTCAGCCATCCCGATCCCGACCTGACGGTCCAGATCCTCGAGCCGGCCGAAGGCGAGCGCCGCCAGGGTCAGCGCCTGCGCTTCCGCGGCCGCGACGGCAAGCCGGCCGACGGCTTCCTGCCGATCCCCGGCCGCCACAATGCCTACAATGCCTCCGGCGCCCTGCTCGCCCTGGCCGAAGCCGGCTACCCGCTGCCCGCCCTGGCCGCGCAGCTGCCGGCCGCCAGCCCGGCCTTCGGCCGCATGGAGCGCTTCCAGGCGGACGGGCGCGATGTCTGCCTGCTGCTGGTCAAGAACCCGGTCGGCATGGACCGCGCCCTCGAGTTCGTGACGGCAGCCCCCGATTTCGGCGGCGCCTACCTGCTGCTCAACAGCGAGGATCCCGAT
>CAYOHO010000182.1:0-5112 GCA_964403755.1 uncultured Oscillospiraceae bacterium | reverse complement strand
GCGGTCGGACAGCCAGCCGCCGAGCAGGGTGGCCGGAACGAAGCCGAGCAGGGAGGCGCTGACGTTCTTGCTCGCGACATAGGTGGCGCGTTCCTGATGCGGCGCCAGGAAGATGGCCAGGCTGAGGATGGCGAGGTCGACCGACGTTCCGAAGACACCGGCCAGGAAGTTGGCAATGCCGACGATCCCGTAGTTGCCTGGTGTCGTGAACAGCCAGAGCAGCGGTGTCAGCGAGAGGCCGTAGCTGGCGAGCAGCAGCATCGGCTTGTAGCCGAACGAATCGTTGAGCCGGCCGACCCGGCGCATGAACAGGATCGTCGCGATGTAGGGCAGAATCTGCTGCAGCAGGGTCTGGATGCCGAGTGAGGCATGCATCTCCTGCAGCAGGTAGACGTTGAAATAGGGCGCTGCCAGGCTGACCGCAAAGCTCCAGCTGGTCGCGTAGAGCAGGTAGATGCGGTAGCGCGGGTCCTTGAACGGACGCAGGAACTGGGCGATGTCCATCGAGCCGCGGACACGCTGGCCGGCGACGTAAGGATAGACGCACTGCGCCGGCGGACGGGCGCCGAGATAGATGAGGATGTCGATGCAGCCAAAGAAGACGCCAAGGCCGAAGAGCAGCGTGTACTTGTAGGGATAGCTGCCCAGGAAGCGCAGGGCGATGCTCAGGCTGAGCGAGTAGAACAGCGCGGCGACCGTGAAGAGGGTCTGGCGGGTGCTGAAGTAGATGCCCTTGATCTGGGTCGGGATCATGGCACCGAACCAGGTGTTGATGGAGGAGTCGGCGATCCAGTTGCAGGTTGAGCCGACCAGCATCATGCCGGCGATGATCAGGGTCGAGAGGCCGGGATCAGGCTTGGCAGCCAGGAGCGGGATGAATGCCGGGACCAGGTAGACAAGCTTGGACAGGCCGGCAAAGATGATGAAGACAGGCTTGATGTTGTTGTGGCAGCGGGCATAGAAGGAATAGGGAATCTGGATCAGGACTGTCAGATAGGGGATGGTCAGGATCAGGCCATAGGCGCTGTTCGACAGGCCCAGCTCGTCCTTGAGAAAGGCCGTGAAAATCGGTGAAGCCGACGGGAAGCCAGTGACGACGGTAAAGAGGAAGCCGATGAATACACTGGCGATGGCTATGTCAAGATCATGCTTGGTCCCGGCATCCAGCAGCGTGCCATAGGCCTGGACCGGATCGCCAGGCTGCCGGGCTGCACGGATCAGCCGCTGCTGACGCAGTGTCGCGAACAGGTTGGTCATGCACATACCCTCGTTCTGCCGTTTTGGAAATTATAGCACAGCCGCCGTTTCCCCGCAGGACAGGCATCCGGCAGGCCGCCTGCTGACATCGGCTCGGAGCATTTATGGTATAATGACGGAGGCCTTGACTTCAAGACACTGCATGGAGGAGGTTTCCGGTGCCGCAGATTCCAGACGCACAGATCCTCCGCCGGGCATCCGCCGGTGATGCGGACGCCTTTGCCGTTCTTGTCGACCTGTATGCCGCACCCATCTACGGGGTCTGCTTCAGTATCCTCGGAAACCAGGCGGATGCGCAGGACTGTGTCCAGGAAACATTCCTCAAGGCCTTCTGCACAATATCGGCCTTTCGCCAGTCGTCGTCTGTCTACACCTGGCTTTACCGGATCGCCGCCAACTGCTGCTATGATCTGCTGCGCCGCAGCAAGCGCCAGCCGGTCCGGTCACTGGACGAACCAGTTGGCGAGCCGGACGGTGACCTTTACCTCCAGCTGGCCGATGACAGACCGCTGCCGGACGAATCCCTGGTCAGCCGGGAAACCGCCAGCACGGTAAGAACCGCCATTGCCGGCCTGCCTGAACCGCTGCGCCGCATCCTGATCCTGCGCGACATCGAGGACATGCCCTACGAAGACATCGCCCGTCTGGAGGGCATGCGCATCGGCACCGTCAAGTCGCGGCTCTTCCGGGCCCGGCTCCAGCTCGCCGAGCGGCTGAAGCAGCTCGAGTCCGCCGGGCCAGCCGACGGCGCATCAGGCGGGAACAAACAGCGTCCGTCCGCGTCTAAGGGACAGTAGCAGGCATCATGAACCGAAGGGAGGGACATCCGGCATGAAGATTTTCTGTAATCGCTGGCGGCAGCTGATGCTCACCGACCTTGATGAGCCGCTGGATGCGGCTGGACGCATCCGTCTGGAGGCTCACCTGCAGTCCTGCCCGGCCTGCCGGGAGCAGCATCGCCAGCTGGCTGCCGCCCGAGCCGCCACGGCGCCCCTTCGCCGGCAGCGTGCCGAAATGCCGGTACCGCAAGGCCTGAATGCCGCCATCCGCAGCCAGATCACAGCTTCGGCAGCCAACCGTCAGCCAGTCGCCCAGTCGTCCGCCATCGACCTGCCCGGCCAGCCAGCCCCGCACCGGTCCGCTTCCGGCCGCAGCCGTCCGCTGCAGGCGGCCACGGCACTGGCCACGGTGTTCCTGGTTATTGCCCTGATCATCGTCTATCGCTCGATCGGCCAGTCCATGCAGACGGCCCGCCTGACCAGCACCGCCAATTCCTCAACAGCTGCTTCCGCCCGCACCGAGGCGCTTGACCAGGCACGGCAGTACGAGATTTCCGGCGGCGCAGCTGTCGCGGCCGGAGATGCCTCAGCCAAGTCATCTCCAGCCAACGGTTCGGGGCTGGACAAGTCTGCGTCTGCGTCCGGCGGCACATCCGGTGCTGTTTCCGTTCCGGCCGGCAACGCGGCCCCCGGCTACCGTCTCTATACAGGCTCGCTGACCGACCTGGGCACCCTGATCGCTCAGGTGCCGAATTTCAGCCTGTCACCGCAGCTGCTGGCAGATGCGTCGGTTCTGCGGATCCTGGTCAGCCCGGCCGACAGCACCCTGCCGGTCCGCCAGGCCGTCATCCTGGCCGGCTATCCAGCTGCCGAAGCCGCCCGTCTGGCCGGGCAGTTCCGGTCAGCCATCCCCGCCAACAGCAGCCAGATCTCCGTCGAGACCATTCCGCCGGAAAGCCAGTCCCGCCTGGCCGCACTCTTCGGCGATGCGCTCTATGCCCAGCTGCTGCCGAACGCCACCGACCGGCAGCTCACCTATATCATGATCACGATCGGAGGATAAGTACTTGGAAAAAGGCAAGCTCTTGCTGATCGACGCCAACAGCATCCTCAACCGTGCCTTTTTCGGCCTCTATGGCCGCCAGAACCTGACAGCGCCCGACGGCACGCCAACCGGGGCGCTGTTCGCGTTTCTCAACATGTATTTCCGCTTCCGGGATGATATCCAGCCGACCCACGTCCTGGCAGCCTTCGACCGGCGCGAACCGACCTTCCGCCATGAACGCTACGACAACTACAAAGGCACGCGCAAGCCGATGCCGGACGATCTCGCCATCCAGTCACCGCTGCTGCGTGAGATCCTGGACGCCATGCACATCGCCCGCTGCGACCTCAAGGGCTTTGAAGCCGATGACCTGATCGGCACATATGCCGAAATCGGCAGCCAGCAGGGCTATGAGGTCATCATCCTGACCGGTGACAAGGACAGCTTCCAGCTGATCGGCGACCACGTCACGGTCGTCCAGCCGGTGACCCGCGCCGGCCGAACCGATATCGAGCGCTACGACGAACAGGCGGTCATCGCCCGCTACGGCATCCGGCCTTCGCAGTTCGTCGACCTCAAGGCCCTGATGGGCGATCCGTCCGACAACATCCCCGGCGTTCGCGGCATCGGAGAGAAGGGTGCCATGCAGCTGATTGCCGAACATGGCTCCCTCGACGGTGTCTATGCGGATCTCGACCAGATCCGCAAGCCCCTGGCGGATAAGCTGGCAGCGGGGCGGGACATGGCCTACCTGTCGCGCGAGCTGGCGGAAATCTGCCGGACCGTTCCGGTTTCCAGCGACGTCGATGCCTTCCGCCTGGCCGAACCGGACCGGGCGGCAACGCTTGAGCTGCTGACCCGCCTCGGTTTCCGCACGCTGATCGAAAAGCTGGGCTTGCGCAACCATGATCAGACTGCAACTGCCGCTTCAGCCGCCGCCGGTGCCGCCGAGCCGCTTCCGGATCTGACCCTCTGGACGCCGACCGCGTTTGAAAAAGCGATCGCCCGGTTCAGCCAGGGCATCGGACCGGTGCCGGAAGTGCCCGTGCTGCAGCCGCAGCCGGAGCACATCGTCGCTGTCGAGATCGATCCCGCCGCCGGCCTGATTCTCGTGCTGCCCGATGGCACAGCCGGATGCGTGCCGCAGGCTCGCGATGCCTTGCTGTCGCTCCAGGGATTCCCCGGCGTCATAGCGGGCTATGACCTGAAGGCGCAGCTGCGCCAGCTGGCTCTGAAAGACAAGGATTTCAATGTCCTGACGTCATTGCGATATCACGACGTCATGATATCAGCCTATCTTCTGAATACCATGGAAGGACGTCCCGATTGGCATCGGCTCTATGAGCGGCTGACCGGAAAGGCTTTCACGCTGGCGCCACCGGCCAGCGATCCGAACCCGCTGCCGGAAGCGGGCGCTTTGGATAGAACTGCCGACAGCGCCTCGGCCGCCAGTTTACCGGAAGATCAAAACGGCAGTTCGGCGACAGACGGCCGTACGCAGACCGGCGATTCAAAGGCTGCCGTCAAGCCCGGACGTCCGTCAAAAAGGCGCAAGCTGGAAGCGCAGCAGAACCAGATTGACATGCTGTTTGCCCCCGGTTCAGGCGCCGCGCCGGCGGAAGCGGCGAACGCCATCCCATCGCCGGGCGCCAGTTCCGGAGAAAGCAGCCTGGCCGCCCAGCGCCGCTTCCTGGCTGACAATGCGCGCCTGATCCGCGAGGCCGCCCTCGTTCAGGTTTCAAAGACGGTCGAGCAGGGCATCGGCACGCTGACCTGGGCGGTTGAGATGCCGCTGGTGACCGTTCTGGCCGCCATGGAACACGCTGGCTTCGCGATTGATGCGGCGGTGCTGCACGAGCTCAATGTCCAGTTCAAGGCGGTGATGAGCCTGGGACCCCAGGGAAGCATCATTGCGCAGGCGCGGACCAAGCTGGAAGCGGCGTTCGACATCATGACGCTGCGAGGCAAGGCCCTCATGAACGCCAGGGCATCGCTGACCGAGATCCAGCGCGACATCTACATGAACAACCG
>CAYOHO010000181.1:0-5121 GCA_964403755.1 uncultured Oscillospiraceae bacterium | reverse complement strand
GATCGGCCTGATCGGCGCCCGCGCCTTCGGCTCCTACTCCAAGCTCAACATCAAGATGATGGGCGCCTACGGCGGCCTTTCGGACGCCCTCGACGGCCCGACCCACCACTCGATCGAGGACCTCGCGATCATGCGCGCCCTGCCCAACTTCGAAGTGCTCGTCGCCACCGACGAAGTCCAGACCGAATGGCTGGTCAAGCACGCGATCGAGAAGAAGGGCCCGATGTACATCCGCCTCAGCCGCGATGCCGCACCGGATGTCTACAAGCCGGGCCAGGTCTTCGAGGCCGGCAAGGGCAACGTCATCCGCGACGGCAAGGATGTCACCATCGCCGCCTGCGGCATCATGGTCGGCCACGCCGTCCAGGCTGCCGAGAGCCTCGCGAAGAAGGGCATCGAGTGCCGCATCATCGACCTCTTCAGCATCAAGCCGATCGACGCCCAGCTGATCATCGAGTCGGCGAAGAAGACCGGCGCCTTCGTCACCGCCGAGGAGCACAACATCGTCGGCGGCCTTGGCAGTGCCGTTGCCGAGGTCATGACCGCCAACATGAGCTGCGTCCCGATCGAGTTCGTCGGCATCAAGGACAAGCATGCCGAGTGCGGCCAGTACGGCGAGCTGCTCTGCAAGTACGGCCTCGACGCCGACAGCATCGAGCTGGCCGTCGAAGCGGTGCTCAAGCGGAAGTAAGCCTGCACAGACGCCGTCAGGCGTCAGCAGCCAGCGCAGATGCCGCGAGAGCGGCATCCGCCGCGGGCAAGCGGTTCTCAAAATGCGGAAGCGGTCGTACGGAACAGGCGGCCGCCGCGCCGCCCTTCAGGAAATCCCCGATCAGGGCTGGCGCAAGCCGGCCCTGATTCCGCATTCCGGAGAAATGTAACGCAACCGCTGTTACACCGGCATGCAAGCCACAGACACCATATCCGCCCGCCATCCGAACGGAAGGAAGGAAACCCCATGCTGAAAGCGAACCTCACCGCGCCCTATACCATCGACTTCCAGGATGCCACCATCCCCGAGATCAAGGCCGGCCAGGTCCTGGTCAAGGTCCTCTATGTCGGCATCTGCGGTTCTGATATCCAGATGTACCACGGCCTGCACAAGTACATGACCTTCCCGGTCGTGTTCGGTCATGAGCTCTCTGCCGAGGTCGTCAAGGTCGGCGCCAGCGTCTCCGGCTATGCCGAGGGCGACCTCGTCACCGTCGAGCCCCAGGTCTACTGCGGCGAGTGCTACCCCTGCCAGAGCGGCCGCTTCAACGTCTGCGAGAAGCTGAAGGTCCTCGGTGTCCACGCCGACGGCTTCATGGCCCAGTACGCCGCCGTTGACGCCAAGTACCTGCACCACTGCGAAAAGGGCATGGACCCGCAGCAGTGCGCGCTGGTCGAGCCCCTCGCCGTCGGCGTCGGTTCCGTCAAGCGGGCTGGCAGCTACAAGGGTGCCAATGTCCTCGTCGTCGGTGCCGGCACCATCGGCAACATGGCCGCCCAGGCCGCCAAGGCCCTCGGCGCCGCCAAGGTCATGGTCTCCGACATCAACCCGAAGAAGCTGGCGCTCGCCCTCGAATGCGGCATCGACTATGCCGTCAATGTCGCCGAAAGGCCCTTGAAGGAATATATCGCCGAGAACTTCGGCGCCCGCAAGGCCGACATCATCATCGACGCCGCCGCCACCATGTCGGGCTTCAAGGGCATCCTCGAGGTCGCCCGCCCCAACTCGACCATCATCGTCACCGGCAACTACAAGCAGCCGCTCGAGATCGAAATGCCGCTCATCCAGCGCCAGGAGATCAACCTGCTCGGCCACATGATGTATGTCCGCGAGGACTTCGCCGACGCCATCCGCTTCATCAAGGAAGGCAAGATCCACACCAAGGGCTTCATCACCGCCGTCTACCCATTCATGAAGACGCGCGAGGCGTTCAAGTTCATCGACGAATTCCCGAACGACTTCATGAAGCTGCTCATCGACGTCCAGAACCTCGAAGGCTGATCCGGCCAACGCGGGCGGCGGACGGCAGCAGGCCTTCCGCCGCCCGTTTTTTGTTCCGCCGGTCCCGGACAGCGCGGCGGCAGGCCTTGCGCACCGCCGCGGACCGGCCTTGCGCACCGCCGCGGACCGGCTGGCCGCCATTGCTGCCGCACGCCTGCCGCACGCCTGCGGGGCGGCTGGCTGTCAAGGCTGCCAGACGGCGGGAAGCGACGCTGGACCGGCGTCGCGCGGTGAAACTTGTGATAAGATGAAGACAGAACGATCGTCCGGACACGTCGACCGCCACCTGGCGGCGACAGGACGCGGCCGCGGCCTTCCCCGCATCGGGGGCGCCCGCCGGCGCGCATCTGCCTGAATGGAGGTTCTCCCATGATTGCAGTCACGATGGGCGACGGCAACGGCGTCGGCCCCGAAATCATCCTCAGCGCCTTCAAGGAAGGCAAGCTCAGCGGCAATTTCCTGGTGGTCGGCGACTATTCGGTGATGGACCGCTGCAACCGCCAGCTCGGCCTGGACGTCCGGCTCAACCGCATCGAGACGACTGCCGACTGGGAGCCTTATGTTCTCAATGTCCTCGATGCCGGCCTGCTCAAGGAAGCCGACATCAATCCCGGCACGCTCTCGGCCACCGTGGCTGCCGCCTCGCGTGAATACATCGTCCGCGCCACCCGGCTCTGCCTTGAGGGCCTCTGCGACGCGATGTGCACCCTGCCGGTCAACAAGGAGGCCATCCGCCTGACCGACGGCCGCTTCACCGGCCATACCGAACTGATCGCCGAGCTCTGCGGCCAGAGCGACTATACGATGATGCTGGCCTCGGAGAAGCTCACCGTCACCCACGTCAGCACGCACTGCTCGATGCAGGACGCCATCAACCGCTGCACCCGCGAGAACGTGCTCAAGATCATCCGCCTGACCCACCAGTCCCTGTCCCGCATCAAGCCCAACCCGCAGATCGCCGTGGCCGGACTCAACCCGCACGCCGGCGAAAACGGCGCCTTCGGCCGCCAGGAGATCGAGGAGATCGCCCCGGCCATCATCCAGGCGCACAGCGAGGGCATCGCCGTCACCGGCCCGCACCCGGCCGACACCGTCTTCCTCAAGGCCGTGCAGGGCAAGTTCGACGCCGTGGTCTGCATGTACCACGACCAGGGCCATGTGCCGATGAAGCTGCTCGACTTCCACGGCGGCGTCAACGTCACGCTCGGCCTCCAGGTCATCCGCACCTCGGTCGACCACGGCACCGCCTTCGACATTGCCTGGAAAGGCATCGCCGCCACCGGCAGCTTTGTCGAGGCGTATGGCATGGCACTTCGGATGACCGCGCAGAAGAAGGGGCTGTAAGAGAACCAAAAGGGCGCACGGAAAGAGCGCGGCTGAGGGCGCGGTAAAGGTTGCCGCAAGGGCGCGCGAAATGGGCGCTGCAAGGGCGCGCGGCACACGGGCGCGCACCAGAAGGCAGGCCGGGCCGTAGAGCCAGGCTGGGCCACACCAGATTTTTCCACTCATCAAAACGGACGCCAGCCGGCGTCCGTTTTTCATGATCCAGAAATTGGCAAGGCAGTCTGGCGCCTTAAGTAGATGGCTCCTTCGTGACCGCTGGCAGCCGCATCAGCCAGGACTCGATCTGGCCGACGACGTCTTCCCCACCGAAACCGCCCGCCTTGGTGACCACATTCAGGGCTGCCGGCCCGTCAACGAAGCGGGCGAGCGCGACGCCGGGCACGATCTCGGCGACCGGACGCATCCGGTGGCAGCCAAGCGCGTCAGCGATGCCGAGCAGCGTGTCGCCGCCGAAGACGATCAGCGTGCCGACGGCCGTGCCGTCAAGCGTCCGCTTCACAATGGCGCCGATATTGGCGGCGATGATTCCACCGAGATGGCTGGTCGTGATGCCGAGCGCCTGCGCCCGGGCCTGGGCGTCATCGGAGGCGCTCTCCGAGCGCCGAGTCCAGATGGCTGCCCGGCCCCCGTTTGCGAGCTGCACCAGCAGGCCGGTCTCCCAGGCCTTGTCCCGGGCAGACGCGTTGACCTTCTGCTCTGCTGACAGGCGGCTGCTCGCATATTCCAGGTTGTCCAACGCATACCGGACCTGCTTCACCGATTGCGGATTAACGCTGCCGGAGACCAGCAGGGTGCCGCCGGGCAGGCGCTGCGGCGTCACGGGAGCAGCCGGCAGGCCGAGCAGATCCGGCAGCAGCTCGGCAAAGCCGGCACAGCCGGCGAGGACCTGGAGCTTGCCGGCCTCCTGGAGGATGCGGCCGATCGTCTGCAGATCGTCATCACTGCGGGCATCGACAACCCGGATCGCCTGGGCTGCCGGCTTTCCGGAGAGGTCGGCAGGCTGGCGCAGCCGCTCATATTCGCCGATAAAGATGCTTTCCACCGGAAGGGTGGTCTGCGCCGCGATCAGCTCGCGCACGCCGCTCTGGCGGATCGGGTTGAAGGGATCGCTGGCGAAGGCCGTTTCCGAAAGCAGATCCTTGCCGACATACTGCAGGCCATCGATGGTGAAGCGGCCGGCCTTGGGGAAGGCCGGAATGAAGACCAGCTCCGTTGCCGCGACATTCTCGAGCACGGCGGCCAGCTCGGCGCCAATGTTGCCGCGCAGCGTCGAGTCCGTCTTCTTGTAGAGATGGGTGAAGCCGGCGTCCGGCGCCGCCTTGACCAGCCCGCCCACCAGGGCGCGCGCCTCGAGCGGCGGGATATGTCGGCTCTCGGTGTTGACGACCAGCACCTGACAGGGCGCCTTCAGGTTGACCGCGCCATTGCGCATGACGGCAACCTGCGTGTCGACGCCGCGCTTGGCCAGCTGCACGCCCGTGTCGAGGGCTCCGGTGAAGTCATCGGCAATGATCAGAAGACGGCTCATGGGGGTCACCTCGCTGATGGTTTCTTATGGCAGAAATTGCCTGCGGGGCATTTACTATATTATAGCATTCAGAGACCTGGCAGCCATGAATGTGATTGAGATCAGATCTCACTGCTTCCTGTCGGTTCATGAACAAGGGCAGCTGCCTGCAAGGCATCCAACTGGAGTCTGTCTGGAATCTGGACCTTATCAATGCTTCCTCTGCGACAGATTCTCAAGTCCGATCGCAAGCACGACTTGACTGACTGCAGGACTT
>CAYOHO010000180.1:0-5134 GCA_964403755.1 uncultured Oscillospiraceae bacterium | reverse complement strand
GGCTCGGCGGCCTGTTCGGCGTGTTCGTCCTCGCCTACCCGCTCGACTACTTCCTTCAGACAGCCGAAATCCAGGTGCTCTGGGCCTTCATCGGCTGCATCCTCGGCACCGTCCCTTCCCTCTACCGCGAGGCCGGCAAGCAGGGCCGAAAGTCTTATCACCTCGGCATCACCGCGGTCACGGCCATCCTGGCTTTCCTCGGCCTCTGGTTCGCGCGGCTCTACCTCGATGTCCGGATGCCGCTCAACTTCGGCACCTGGGTCATGGCGGGCGCCATCTTCGCGCTCGGCGCCATCGTGCCGGGCATGAGCCCCTCCAACTTCCTGATGTACTTCCACATGTACGAGCCGATGACCGCCGGCATCAAGAACCTCAATTTCGGCATCCTGATTCCAGTCGCCCTTGGCGCCATCCTCTGCGTCCTAAGCTTCGCCAAGCTGATGGAGCGGATCCTCGAAAAGGCCTACGCCGGTGTCTTCCACATCATTCTCGGCATCGTGCTGGCGTCGACCGCGATCATCGTTCCGCTCAACTACAGCGGCGCCAGTCCGCTGGTTATCGTAACCAGCGTCGTCGTCTTTGCCATCGGCCTGGCGGTTGGCCTGTCCATGGGCTGGCTGGAGCGCAAATACAAGACGGAGTGAGCATCCGCACCACCTGGATTCGGGACTGATTCCGCCAGTCGCATATCATATCCGAACGCCAGAACGGCAGCCGGCTTTCCAGCCAGCTGCCGTTCTTTGATTTCCCTTGTATCGGGGGGATCGGTTCCATTGGCACCGGCTGGCCATCCCGGCCGGCCAGCCGCGGATTGTCCGAGCCATCCGGGCGATCGGTTCTGCCGGATCAGTCGGCTTTCGCCTTCGCGACCCGGTAGTTCAGGGTCTCCGGCATGCTGATCAGGAGCGGCAGTCGGACCGTCAGGTCAAGCCCGACGAAGATGATGAACAGCCATTGTGGACCGAGCCGGTCCCAGATCACGCCGCCCATCACGGTCATGCCGGCGCCGAAGACCGCCTTTGCCAGGCGGACGATCCCGATCCAGCGGCCCATCTGCTCGGCCGGAACCAGCTCGCGCTCGATGGTGCCGGCGATCGGCATCAGGATGTACTGGAAGCCCGTCAGGATGCTAGACAGGATCAGGAAGGCCGGCGACGGCGCCCAGACCAGGACGAGGATGGAAGCCCAGAACAGGGGGATCAGCATGTAGAGCGCCTTCTTGCGGCCGATCCGGTCGGCGACCGCCCCGGACGGGAAGCCGAAGACGATCGATGTCAGCGCGGTTCCGGTCACCATGGCGCCGAGGACGAACCCGTCCGCCCCCTTGAACTCCTTGGCGAACACCTGCGTGAACGGCATGATCATCCCGATCGGAAGCTGGGTCATGGTCGAGATCACCAGCCACTTTACCGTATGCGGGTTGTGCCGGATGATCTCGAAGCCGTCATGCAGCAGATGCCGGCTTGTCTTCTGGGCGGCCGACCATTTCTGGTCGGAAAGCTTCGTCTGGACGAGCACATAGGACAGCGCCGTAAACAGCACGGCAATCAGGAACAGCGGCCGGATGCCGGCAACGGTGACGCCGCCGAAGCCCGTGACCACCCAGGCCGCCAGCATGGGCCCCGCCATGCCAAGCATGCCCGCCGCCAGCGTCTCGCAGATCATCATGCCGCGCGCCCGGTTCTCATTGACGAGGCAGTTGCCGCAGATGGTGGCGCAGCTGTGGATGCTGGTGCCGTAGCCAATGTTGTAGACAACCATGGCAGCCGCACACATCAGCCAGCCCGGTGACAGTCCATAAAGCAGATAAGATGCCGCCAGGATGCCGATGCCGATCAGGTAGAGACGCTTCGGGCCGTTGTGGTCGATGATCCGGCCGGTCAGCGGCGAGACCAGTCCGGCCAGCAGCATCCCGAGGCTATTCATCAGGCCCAGCTGCGTCTTGGTGGCGCCCAGGGCGATGATGTAGATCGAGAGGTAGGGAAAGATCATCTGGTAGCTCAGCCGTTCCAGCGAGGTCCGGCCCACGGTCACTTTCCAGTCCAGGTGCTGGCTCTTCCAGAAGGCCAGCATCCTGGACCAGGCGGCTGGTGCAGGCGTGCCCGCTTCGCTGTTCATGCTCATTTATCTGATTCTCCCCGTGACGATCTATTTCAGGACGCGTGCCGCTCCGCAAAAGGATGCCAATTGTCCTCCAGCCATCTTCACATATTCGCGCCGTTCCGGCAACCGGCTGCCAGGGCGAATATCCGCCGATCAGCAAAATATAAAAGGCGGCCGCATTCCGGAGAATGCGGCCGCCGGCCAAGAGTCAGCTTATCCGATCTCGATTCAGGCGGCTGTGCCGGCTTCGACGTCAGGCTCGTCCACTTCGGAGGCCATCAGGCGGAAGCCCTTGATGGCGCCCATCAGGGCCGCGACATCGATATCACCGGTGACCTTGTCGTAGAAGGCGGCGGTAAATTCCGGGCTGGCCAGATACGTCTGCATGTTGGCAAACGTGAAGCCCTCCTTGGTGAACTGCTTCGAGGCGATCATGTAGCGGTACAGGAGATTGGCATGGCCGGGGGTGATATCCTGCGCCTTCGCCCAGGCATTGCGCTCGGCAATGAACTTGGCCTGGTCGCTCATGTGCTCGCTGGCGGCGGCCTTGCCCTTGCCAGCCGGCGGCGTCACATCAGCCTTGGCCTGTACCGGCAGGCTGCCCGGGGCCTGAACGGCCTGGCCGGCGGCCTGGTTCGGGAGCGTCTCGGGACGGCCCTTCGCCGCCACGGACATGGGCAGGATCATGATCATCAGGGCCAGAGCGGTCAGAATCGTGACGGTCCGGCGGAATGCGCTTGAATGGTTCAGCATTTTCGTTACCTCCTCAGTTTGGATGACGCTTATGTGCGTTCAGTTGCGCGGGGGAATTGTGGTCGCGCCCGTGGAAGCGGGCAGCGTGATGGGCTGAGTCGAGGGATTGGGCAGCGTCGCCGGCGGAACGGACTGATTTGAGGAGCCGGACGGGCTGCCGGAAGCTGTTGTGTTCCGGTTGCTCTCGCCCGGGGCCGTGGCGCCCGGCCTGGTCGAGTGGGCGGCGGCGATGGCGGCGCGCTTGGCGAGCTGCTTCAGGTTGTTCTGGTCCTTGACGAAATCGGCAACGGAAACCATGACACCGCTTTCGTTCTTGATCATGCCGTTGATGATCGACAAGCCCAGCGGCACGCCGTTCTTGTCAGCCTGATGCTTCTCCTGCAGCGTCGCCTTGATGACCGCCACCTTGGTGGTGGTGCTCAGGTCGGCCGCCGCGATGGCGTCGCGGATCCGGCTGCCGAAATTGTCCTGGTCCTGCGACGCGGCCGGATCGCTTTCGTCGAGGATGACCGTCGAGGCAATGACATAATCGTCGACGGCGTCATTGGACTTGATGAATCCCTTCTCCGTGGCCTGGGCGACAATGCTGGTCGTCGCCTCCTCCAGCGGCTTGCCGATCAGGCCCTTGACGGAAAGGGTCTCCGCGTCCTTGTTGCGCGTCTTGATCTCAAGGACCTGCCCGGCCTTGTTCAGGTAGAGCTCGAGGCTGGGGTTGATGTCGATGCTGACCATGGCATAAGCCTGGCCCTGGGTGGCGGCCGTCGTCGGCGCCGTCGTCGCGCGGCTCGTCGTGCCGGCAGCTGTCGAAGCTGCGGACCGGGCGGATGTGCCGCCTGCGCTCGTAACGGCCGGCAGGATGCCGGTGGCGGGCGACAGGAAATTCCAGACAGCAAGGATCAGGACCAGCATGGCGGCGGCAGTGCCGACCGACAGGAACATTTTTCTTCTCATGGTTTGTCTCCTCCGGAGTTCAGCTTGCGCATTGCCCAGGCGGATACGGGCGAGCATGTCCGACTCGTTCAGGATGTGCTTATCCAGGCTGTTCTTGAGCTGGTTCATGCTGTTCGCCTCCGTTCCTGGCAATGGCCTTCACCCTATATGAGGAGCGTCCGGCCCTGACCGTTACAGTCAATTCAATGTTTTCCAAATATTTTCCGGATCATTTTCGCCGGGGGCTTTTCAGGAGCCGGCCGGCCGCGGCCGTCGGCGCTGGCTGCGCCAGCCGGGTTCGGCCGCTCGTCCAGCAGCCGCTTCAGCTTGTCGAGCGAGCGATAGTAGCGCAGCTTGACAGCACTCTCATTCTGGCCAAGGGTCCGGGCGATCTCCGGGAAGGGCATCTCGAAGCGGATGCGCGCCGCCAGAACCTGCTGCTCGGGCTGCGACAGCCGGCTGACGGCCTGCCAGAGCTCCTCCGCCGCGAAGCGGTCGAATGCGGCCAGTTCGACATCGGTGTCATCGGGAATGGTCTCGCCCAGGTTCAGCTCGGCATCATCGAGCGATAGCGGCGGCTGCGGTGCCCGGTAGAGGCGGCTCAGCTCATGATTGGCCATCCGGGTGAGGTAGGCCAGCGCATGGTCCGGCTGCTTGTCCTGCAGCACGACATACTGATAGAAATCCATGTAGACCGTCGCCACGACATCTTCGGCTGCGGCGGCACTGGGCGACTTCAGGAAGACATACTGACTGAGCCGCTTGAATGTCTCGCGGTAGACCGACTCAAAATACGCCTGTTGTGCCTGGTTTCCCATATGGCCCGATTGTAGACGCTTCCCGCAGCGCTGTGAAGAGGGTGCCCTGTGAACATTTACCCGCCATTTGCGACTAAAATGGAGATATGGAGAGGTGATTCCTGTGAAGCGCAACCTTTCATTCCTGCTGATTCTGACCCTTTGCCTGTCGCTGCTTGCCGCCGGCTGTGCCACGTCGGCTTCGACCGCCCCTTCGACGGCGAAACCGTCCACCAGCCCCGCCACCAGCGCCATCACCCTGCAGGCCGTCGACCTGATGGCCAATGCCAAGTCCAGCGCCTGGGACCAGACGCCAACGGTGCCCGATGCCAGCCTCATCCAGTCGATCAACCGGTTCTCGGCCAGCCTGCTTCTGAGTGCCGGCAAGAATCCGGGCAATCTGATGATCTCGCCGACGTCCATCTTCCTGGCGCTGGCTATGACGCTGAATGGCGCCGACGGCGAAACCCGCGCCGCGATGCTGAAGTCGCTGGCCGGCCAGGGCATCACCGTGGACATGATCGACAAGGCCAGCCGCAGCCTGATGCAGC
>CAYOHO010000179.1:0-5149 GCA_964403755.1 uncultured Oscillospiraceae bacterium | reverse complement strand
GACCTTGATGCTGGCCGGATGGCGGGTGGCGAGCGTCTGGACGAGATAGCCGGTCGTCAAGCCGGTCCGGATGATGTCTTCAACCAGCAGCAGGTGGCGTCCGGTGATCTCAAGGTCCAGGTCCTTGGTGAATCGGACTGCGCCCTGGCTGGGAAGTCCGCTCTGATAGCTGCCGATTGCGATGAAGTCGAGCTGGATGGGGATCTGGATGGCACGGGTCAGGTCGGCGAAGAAGTAGAGCGAACCCTTGAGGACTGCGGCCATGATCAGCTGCTTGCCGGCATAGTCTCGGCTGATCTCGGCACCGATTTCGCGGACGCGCTGCTGGATGGTCTCTTCGGTATAGATGATGCGCCTGCCCTGCTCTAGACTCATGCTCGCCTCCTATGCTGTGTTCTGGATGGGATTCACTCAGAGGCCGACTGGCCGCTGTTCGCCATAACAGCGCCAGAAGCCGGCTCGCCGGCACCTTCCACCGGAACGGCCCCGCTTGAGAGACCGCCGGGACTGAAGCGCTCAACCAGCGACTGGAAGTCCTTCTTGTAGACGATCTTGATGTTCGTGCCGGGATACAGCTCGCGCACTTTCCGGGCCTTGCGGTTCTTCAGGGTGACGTATTTCTGGTTCATCGCCGTGAGCTCGATGTACGTGTCAAACTGAGTCAGGTAGAAGTCGGGGCTGAAGGCGAGCGTGACATTGCCTTCGGAGTCCCACTCGATTGGGAACATCCGCGGCTCGTATTTCCATTCGATGTGGTACATGTCAAGGATGCGCGCGAATTCGCGCTCCGTGGCGTTCTTGAACTCCGGGCGGTCTGTCTGGTGGTCGATGGTCTCCTGCTGCTCGGCGGCCTGTTCGATGCTGCGGCGGAGCATGCGCTCGCGCAGCATGGCCATGACCGCGGCGACGCATTCATCGACGGAGAGGGAAGCTGTATTGAGTGTCAGGTGATAGTGGGCGGCATCGGTGAGGTCGATGCCGAAGACGGTCTGGACAAAGCGCTTGTGCTTGCGGTCCGATGTTGCCAGGATGCTGGCCGCATCGGTTTCGTCGACCCGGAACTGGCGCCGGATGCGGGCGATGCGGACGGGTTCGGGCGCAATGACGCGCGTATGGATCGCATCCCGGTCATCGGCGAACAGCACCTGCGAACCGAAGCCGACGAGGATTGCCGACTGCTGGCGGCTGAGCTCATCGAGGGCGTGCTCGAGGCTGTCGAGATAGGTGCCGCCGCCGCCGGGCATGGTGTTGAGATAGAAACGGGCGCTTTCGCGGAGCATATGAGATTCATGGGCGCTGAGATTGGGGAAGAAGCGGTCGATGAGCGCGTCGCGGGTGATCACTTCCCAGCCGAGCTTGCGCGACAGTGCTTCGGCAATCTCTTCCCCCAGACTTCCCATCTGTCGCGAAATGGTCAGGATCGACACAGATGAATCCCCCTTGTCAGCCGACCGATGTCGGCCACTATTTTCATTATAGCATACCGTTTCGGGAATCCATTCTGCCTCCGGCTGCCGGCGTGATGACAGAGGTCAAGAATCGTGCTGGATTGTTCATGCATCAACACCCCTGCGGGCATTCAGTCTGGAGGCATTATGCTATAATATTGCGCAGGATTCTCCGGAAGGTCCCGGTGCGCCGGCATGGCTGCACCGGCTGCAGGCCGGACCGGGGTCTGGAGGAGGCAGAGCGCATGGGCATCATCATTGGCCTCGATATCGGCGGCAGCACCACCAAGATCGTCGGCCTTTCGGGAACCGAGCTCATCAGCCGTGAGCTGGTCCATGCGAGCGACCCGGTCGCATCGGCATTTGGAGCGCTCGGCAAGTTTGTCAACATCAATGGCCTGGATCTGAGTGCGATCGAGCGGGTCATGGTCACCGGCGTCGGGGCCTCGTACCTGAAGGGCGACCTGCTCGGCATTCCCACGGTCCGGATCCCCGAGTTCCAGGCGGTCGGCCTCGGCGGCCTCTATGTCTCGAAGCAGCATGAGGCGATCGTGGTCAGCATGGGAACCGGCACGGCATTTGTCCACGCCCGGGACGGCTCCGTCCAGCACATCATCGGCTCCGGCGTCGGCGGCGGCACCATGCTGGGCCTCGCCAGCCGCCTGATCAATGTCCGTGACTTCAACCTCTTCAAGCAGCTGGCCCAGAACGGTGACCTGGGCCAGATCGACCTGACGATTGGCGACATCTCCAAGGACGAAATCCCCGGACTGCCCGCGGACACGACGGCATCCAACTTCGGCAAGGTCAGCGACAGCGCCACACCCGATGACATTGCGCTCGGTATTGTCAACCTCGTCTTCCAGTCCGTCGGCAGCATTGCCGTCCTGGCTGCCCGAATGAATGGGCTCCGCACCATCGTCTTCACCGGCAACCTCACCCTGGTCGATGCCGGCAAGCGGGCTCTCAAGGGGTTCTCCGAACTTTACGAGATGGAAATCTGGGTCCCGGAGCATGCCGAGTTCGCGACTGCGACCGGTGCTGCCCTCAGCAACCGGGAAGACCGTTGAAGCCAAAATCTGCCGGCCTGACGCGGATGCGGACAGGCCGTCGCGAAAAACGCCGAGCCTTCCTGACTGGCCATGATGCCGATGGAGCCACGAACGCACACCGCACCCCGGACCCACAGGCCCGGGAATCCAGAAGACCATGATCAAGGAGACTGTATGATGAAACTTGCCTTTTCCACCCTGGGATGCCCCGACTGGTCATGGCCGGAAATCTACGCCATGGCCAAGGACCTTGGCTATGACGGCATCGAGATCCGCGGCCTGGGCCAGGAGATCCGCGCCGCCAAGGCGCGGCCATTCACGGATGCCGAACTGCCCAATACGCTGGCTCACCTGAAGTCCCTCGGACTCCAGCTGACCTGTTTCACGGCCGGACTCTGCCTGAAGGATACGGAACGCCGTCAGGAAGTCCTGGCCGAAGGCTTCGAATACCTTGACCTGGCCGCCCGCGCCGGCGTTCCCTTTGTGCGTGTGCTGGGCGATCGCAACCCGGCGCCCGAAGGCCCAGTTGACGATAGCTCCGTCGCTGCGGCCCTGTCGGTCCTGGCAGCCTATGCTGAATACCGCAACGTCACGCTGCTGGTCGAGACCAACGGTGTCTATTCCGATTCGTCCCGCCTGAAGCGCCTGATCGAGACGGTCAAGAGCCCCCGGGTCGCCGTGCTCTGGGACGTCAACCACCCCTATCGCTTTGCCGGCGAGGCGATGGCCGACACGTATGCCACGCTCGCGCCCTACATCCGCCACGTCCATGTGAAAGACTCGGTCATGATTGACGGCCAGCTGCGCTACCGCATGATGGGGCAGGGCGACCTGCCGGTGCGTGCCGCGCTTGATGCGCTGGCGGCCGCCGGCTACAAGGGCTATGTCTCGCTGGAATGGGTCAAGCGCTGGAGCCGCGAGCTTGAGGATGCCGCCGTCGTCTTCCCGCAGTTCGTCAACTACATGCGCGACTACCTGAGCGAGCAGGCCAGTAGCGATGTCTGCCAGCTCAAGGCCGGGCAGCTGGCGTCAGCCGAAGCCGGCGCCCTGTTCAGCAAGCCGACGTCCGGTTCCGACAAGCAGCGCCCGACCGGCCGCATCCTCTTTGAACCCGACGCGATGGTCGACCTGACGATGGGCGGGCTGCTGGAAAAGGTCGCCTGCACCTTCCCCGACCAGCCGGCCTTCCGCTACATCACGCAGGACTACACCCGGACCTACAGCGAGCTGCTCGCCGAAGTCGACGACGTCGCCCGGGCGCTGCTGGCGGTCGGCGTGCGCAAGGGCGACCATGTCGCCATCTGGGCTACCAACCATCCGCAGTGGTTCCTGACTTTCTACGCCGCCTGCCGGATCGGCGCCGTGCTCGTCACCGTCAACACCTCCTACAAGATCCATGAGGCGGAATACCTGCTGCGCCAGTCGGACACGCACACGCTGGTCATGATGGACAGCTACAAGGATGCCGACTATGCCGCGATCATCCGCGAGATCTGCCCCGAGCTGGAGACCTGCGAGCCCGGCCACCTGATGAGCCGCCGCCTGCCGGTTCTGAAGAACGTCGTCAACTTCACCTCGCGCCAGCCGGGCTGCTTCACCTGGGCGGAATTTGTCGCCCGCGGCGCCGCGGTCCCGGTTGAGCGGGTCCATGAGATTGCCCGCACGCTCAATCCGCACGACGTCGTCAATATGCAGTACACCTCCGGCACGACCGGTTTCCCCAAGGGAGTCATGCTGACCCACTACAACATCATCAACAACGGCAAGAGCATCGGCGACTGCATGAACTTCTCGACGGCCGACCGCCTCTGCATCGTGGTGCCGATGTTCCACTGCTTCGGCATGGTGCTGGCCATGCTGGCTTCGGTCACCCATGGCACGACCATGGTTCCGCTTGAATACTTCCAGGCCGGCAAGACGCTCGAGGCGATCAACCACGAGCGTATCACCGCCCTGCACGGTGTGCCGACGATGTTCATCGCCATTCTCGAGCACCCAGACTTCGCAAAGACGGACTTCTCCTCGCTGCGTACCGGCATCATGGCTGGCTCACCCTGCCCGATCAAGGTTATGCAGGATGTGGTCGACAGGATGAACATGGACGAGATAACGATCGTCTTCGGCCAGACGGAAAGCTCGCCAGGCTGCACGCAGTCGCGTGCCGATGACCCGATTTCAATCAAGGTCGGCACGGTCGGGCGCGACCTGCCCGGCATCGAAAACCGGATCGTCAGCCCAGAAACGAACGAGCCTGTCCCCAATGGCGTTGCCGGCGAGTTTGTCACCCGCGGCTACCACATCATGCGCGGCTACTACAAGATGCCCGAGGCCACGGCCGCGGCCATTGACGCCGATGGCTGGCTGCATACCGGCGATCTTGCGGTGCGCGACGACAACGGCAACTTCCGGATCACCGGCCGCATCAAGGACATGATCATCCGCGGCGGTGAGAACATCTACCCCAAGGAGATTGAGGACTTCATCTACACCCATCCCAAGGTCAAGGATGTGCAGGTCATCGGCGTGCCGGATCCCCAGTATGGGGAGGAGATCATGGCCGTCGTCATCCCCAAGGCCGGGGTGGATCTGACGGCCGAGGAGATCAAGGAATACGTTTGCAGCCACATGGCCAAGCATAAAACCCCCCGG
>CAYOHO010000178.1:1655-5173 GCA_964403755.1 uncultured Oscillospiraceae bacterium | reverse complement strand
TAGACATAATAGTTCAGCCAGTTGGCGAACAGCAGGTAGGCCGAGCTGCGCCAGCGAACCAGCGGCTTGTTGGATGGGTCGTCGTCGGGGAAATAGTTCTGCGGCACTTCGATCGGCAGACCGCGCGACACGTCGCGCTCATACTCGTCACGGAGCGTCAGCGGATCATACTCGGAATGTCCGGTCAGGAAGATCTGGCGGCCGGACATGTCGGAGACGGCATAGACGCCGGAGACGGTCGATTCGGCCAGGATGCGGAGGCAGGAAATCTTCTCGATGTCGGCTCGCCGGACCTCGGTGTGGCGGGAATGAGGCACATAGAAGACATCGTCGAAGCCGCGGAACAGCTTGACCGGCTTCATCCAGCTGCGGTAGTGCGGGAAGACGCCGAACATCTTCTTCTCGATGTCGTACTTGGGCACGCCATAGTGGTAGTAGAGGCCGGCCTGGGCGCCCCAGCAGATATGGAGCGTCGAGTAGACATGGGTCTTGCTCCACTCCATGATCGCGGCCAGCTCGCTCCAGTAGGTGACTTCCTCGAACGGCATCTGCTCCACCGGCGCGCCGGTGATGATCATGCCGTCGTAGCGGCGGTCCTTCACGTCGTCAAACGTCTCGTAGAACTTGGTCAGGTGATCCATCGACGTGTTGCGCGGCTGGTACGATGACGTGTAGATCAGGTCGACCTCGACCTGCAGCGGCGTATTGGAAAGCAGCCGCAGCAGCTGGGTCTCCGTCACGATCTTGGTCGGCATCAGGTTGAGGATGATGATCCGCAGCGGCCGGATGTCCTGGCTGTAGGCGCGGTCCTCGTACATGACGAAGACGTTCTCCTGCTCAAGGATATTGGCGGCTGGCAGGTTGTCCTGGATCTTGATCGGCATGAGGTCCTCCTGGCGGCAGGTGTCCGGCGGGCGATTCGGTGCGGGGGACGCGGGCGATTCGGTGCGGGGAACGCGGGCGATTCGGTGCGGGGGAACGCAGGCGATTCGGTGCGGGGAACGCGGGCGACTGGTTCAGCTGATGAATTCGTGCAGGATCGAGGTTGGCGGCACGAAGACGGGCGGTGCCGCCGGGATATGGGAGATGGCGGCCTCAAGGCGGCGGGCCTCGCGCAGCGCCAGCTCGAGGTTGGCATAGCCGGTGGCGTGGATGTGGTAGACGGAACCGGGCAGGGTGCCGTCCGCGTACTGGCGCAGCGACTCGCGGATGCTGCGGCAGGCGGCGGGAGCAACCACCAGGAATTCATAGGGCAGCGCCGAGTTGAGCATGAAATCGGCCTTGGCCAGGTAGGGCGGGAAGATTTCGCGCTCGGTCTGGTCCAGCATCGGCCAGTAGTCGATCGTAGCCAGCGCGGTCGATCCGCGGTGGCTGACATCGCGGGCAATGCGCCGCAGGATGCGGATGTCGCGGCTGTCGAGCAGCTGCCGGTCCCGGTGCAGCGCGCCGTACGGCATCAGGAAGATGCGCAGGCACTGTCCGGCCGGAAGCGGGTCGGCAATCTCGTCTGCCAGGGCGTGCAGACCCTCGACCAGCAGAATGCCGTTCTCCGCCAGCTGGCGCGGCTTGCCGACATCGAAGCGGCGGGTGCGGGTCTTGAAGTCGAAGGTCGGTGTCAGAACCGGTTCGCCGCGCATCAGGGCCGGAATGTCACGGGCAATCAGGTCGACGGCGAGCGTGCCGATGCTTTCATAGTCGGGCCGGCCTTCGGCGTCGTAGCCGATCGCCTCGGTTCCGTAGTAGTCGTCGAGCGAAAGAACGACGGGGCTGCGGCCGAGGCTCAGCAGCAGATCCTCCAGCCGGTGGGACGTGGTGGTCTTGCCGGAGGCCGTGGGACCGGAAAGCAGGACAGCCCGGATGCGCGGATCAGCCGCCTGGCGCGCCAGCGCTTCAAGCTGGTCCGAAAAGGCCTTCTCCTGGGCTGCAGCCTTGAGCATCAGGCGCTTTTCGCCCATGAAAGACTCCAGGTCATCGATGGTCACAATGGTCATCGGAGGCATCACTGCCACTGGCTTCACCTCAATCCCCGTCTGCAGCGCCGGCCGGGCCGGCTGAAAAACCGGACCGGGCGAACAGTTTTTTATTATACCATAGCGGCCCGGACGGCGGAACCCGGCCGACCGGCGCAGGCGCCCGCCAGCCAGTGAACCCGCAGCCGCGTCTCGCCGCCGGCAGGCGTTTCATGCTATAATCTCAGCAGCGCATCCGGCACCAGGGTGCGCTGCCGGAGGCAGACATGACACAGGCACCACGCGTCCTCCCCGACCGAACCGTCTGTCCCTGGGCAGCCGGCGATTCCCTCTATCTTGACTATCATGACCGGGAATGGGGCGTCCCCACCCACGACGACCAGGTCCTCTTCGAGTACCTGGTGCTCGAGGCCATGCAGGCCGGTCTTTCCTGGATCACCATCCTGCGGCGGCGCGAGTCTTTCCGGGCTGCCTTCGACGGCTTCGACCCGGCTGTGGTCGCCCGTTACGATGCCGCGCGCATCGCTTCCCTGCTTGAAAATCCCGGCATTATCCGCAACCGGCGCAAGATCGAGGCCACCGTGCAGAACGCGGCCGCCTTCCTGGCGGTCCAGCGTGAATTCGGCAGCTTCGACCGCTATCTCTGGGCCTATGTCCCCGATGGTCCGCTGATCGGGCGCTGGCCGACCGCAGCCGACATTCCGGCCGCGACCCCGCTGGCTGCCAGCCTGAGCGCCGACCTGCGCCGGCGCGGCTTCGCCTTTGTCGGCCCCACCATCTGCTATGCCTTCATGCAGGCCGCCGGCCTGGTCAATGACCATATCGCCGCCTGCGACTGCACGCCGGCGACCGGTTCCGGAAAGGAGACCCGCCCATGATGACGAAGATCTGGGCTCATCGCGGCGCCAGCCAGCAGGCGCCGGAGAACACGCTGCCCGCCTTTGCCCGGGCCATTGCGCTCGGCGCCGACGGCATCGAGCTGGATGTGCAGCTCAGCGCCGACGGTGTGCCGGTCGTGTTCCATGATTTCGAGCTCGACCGTTTGAGCGACGGGCAGGGCCTTCTGCGCGACCAGACCCTTGCCGAGCTGCGGCAGCTCAACTTCAACCGCCGCTTCCCGGAACAGGGATTCGTGACGCTTCCGACCCTCGCCGAAGTGCTCGCGCTCCTGCAGCCTACCCGGCTCGAGCTCAACATCGAGATCAAGAGCGGCCAGGTGCTCTATCCCGGCCTCGAGGCGAAGGTCCTCGAGCTGGTCGCCGCCGCCGGCATGCGCGACCGGGTCTGGTACTCCTCGTTCAACCACTACGCACTGATCCAGGTGCGGGCGCTCGACCCGCAGGCGCGCTGCGGCATCCTCTTCGACAACATCCTCTTTCAGCCCTGGCGCTATGCCCGCCAGATCGGCATGCAGGCGCTGCACCCGCACCACCGCATGCTGGCGATCCCGGGCCTCGTGCGGGCCAGCCATGCCGCCGGTCTGGCTGTCCACGCCTGGACGGCCGACAAGCCGGAGGATATCCGCCAGGCCCTCCAGCTCGGCGTCGA
>CAYOHO010000178.1:0-1555 GCA_964403755.1 uncultured Oscillospiraceae bacterium | reverse complement strand
CTGAAGAGCCGACAGAAGCCGCATCAGCCGCCGCTGCCACCGCAGCTGCTCCCCCGCCCGGGAGGCGCCCATGAAACTCGACTACAAGAAGACTTTCCTCATCGGCTTCGGATTCTTCGCCAGTTCCCTGGCCTGGAGCCTCTACAATAGCTTCATTCCGCTGATGCTGCGCGAATTCGTCGGCAGCACGGCGCTGATCGGCCTGGTCATGACCATCGACAATGTCTTCGGCGTCATCTTCCAGCCGCTGTTCGGCCAGCTGAGCGACCGCACCCGCACCCGCTTCGGCAAGCGCATGCCCTACATCATGGTCGGCATCCCGCTCTGCTCGGCCGCCTTCATGCTGATTCCCTTCATGAAGTCGCTGGTTCCGATGATGGCTGCCATCATCACCTTCAATTTCATCATGTCGACCTGGCGCTCGCCGGTCATCGCCCTGATGCCGGACCTCACGCCCTCACCGCTGCGCAGCAAGGCCAACGGCATCATCAACCTCATGGGCGGTGTCGGTGCCATCGTCGCCTTCCTGGTCGGCGGCCGTCTCACGACACTGGGCGGCTACAAGGCATCCTTCGCCATGGGCGCCTTTGTCATGGTCCTGGCCCTGATGGTCATGGTCCTGTTTGTCCGCGAGCCCGACTCCCGCTGCCCCCGGCCGGCTGCCGGCAGCGGCAGCGGTGACGGCGCCGCCGCAGAGAGCGGGGCGGCGGAGGACGACGACTGCCCGCGCGTTTCACGCGACCTGATGCACCACCTCAGCCGTGCCGAGAAGAAGAGCCTCTTCGCCCTGCTCGGCGCCATCTTCTTCTGGTTCTGCGGCTTCAATGCCGTCGAGACCTTCTTCACCTCCTACGCCACCACGAACCTGCAGCTCAATCCCGGCTCGGCCGCCAGCATGCTCACCTTCTTCTCGCTCGCGCTGGTTGCCTGCGCCGTGCCGGCCGGCATCCTGGCCGGGCGCTACGGCCGCCGGCGCATGATCCTGATCGGGATCTGCGGCAACATCGCCGCCTTCACCCCGATGTACTTCGTCACCAGCCGGACGGTGGTCATGGTCCTGATGGTCGTCGCCGGTGTCTTCTGGTCGCTGATCAATATCAACTCGCTGCCCATGGTGGTGGAGATGGCCCAGGCCGACCGCATCGGCAGCTTCACCGGCTACTACTACTTCTTCTCGTTCAGCGCCTCGATCGCGAGCCCGATTCTCTTCGGCCTGATCCATGACCTGACGAAGAACTACAGCATCCTGTTCGTCTATTCGATTGTCGCCTTCCTGCTGGCGCTCGGCTGCATGCTGTTCGTCCGCCACGGCGAGGCGAAGGTTGCGGACGAGAGCCTGGCTGAGGCGGCCGGGCAGCCCTAGCCGGGGAACTCCAGCCGGGCAGCCCTGTCCAGCCAGGTGGTCCAGCCAGAAAGGAAGGTCCTGACATGAGCGGTCTGTTCAGCGGCAACCTGGCAGTTCAGGAGCAGCTTCGCCAGCTGTTCCGCTGCCTGCTCGCCATCCAGCCAGCAACACGGCCGGCTCTGCTCGGCCGGCTGGACCTGCCGCCTACAT
>CAYOHO010000177.1:0-5174 GCA_964403755.1 uncultured Oscillospiraceae bacterium | reverse complement strand
CGGTCCATCTGGCCGGGCGGCGCTCCGGCATTATTCCTGATCAGGCGTCAGGCCCAGATCTCGGCGTCGGTCGGCACTTTTGCATCCTTCATGAAATAGGCGATGCGCGTCACGTTGAACATGTGGCGGTAGTCGAGGTTCTCGGAGATGCTGTTGTTGCCCCACGAGCCGCAGCCGAGCGTGGTCGTCGGCGAGAGGCCGTTGTAGAAGCTGCCGCCGTTCATGGTCGAGCAGATCTGGTTCAGGAGCAGGCGGCTGACCGGCAGGCGCTCGCCGGCATATTCGATGTTTTCCGTGGTGAAGGAATGCAGCGAGACGGAGTGGCCCTTGCCTTCATAGTTCAGATTGGCCTCGGCAATGTCGACGGCTTCCTTGAACGTGTCATAGGCATAGGTGGAGATGACCGGGCACATCTTTTCCTTGCTGAACACATCGCCCCGGCCGAAGGTATCGGGCTTGACGGCGATGACGCGCGTGCCGGCCGGTACGCTGATGCCGGCGGCGGCTGCGACCTTCAGGGCGGACTGGCCGACCAGGTCCTTGTTCATGATGCCGCCGGGGAAGATCACGCTGCGCAGCTTGGCGACCGTGTCGGCATCCTCGAAGTAGGCAACGCCGTTGCCCTTGAGGGCGTCGATCATCTGGCTGTAGTCGTCGCGGTGGACAATGACGGTCTGCTCGCCGGAGCAGATGATGCCGTTGTCGAACTCGCGGCCTTCAACGATCTTGCGGGCAGCGTCCTTGAAGTCGACATCACGGTCGATGATCGTCTGGACGTTGCCGGCACCGACGCCAAGCGCCGGACGGCCGCTGCTGTAGGCTGCCTTGACGATGCCCATGCCGCCGGTCGAGACGACTACGTCGCACATCTTCATCAGCTCGGCAGTCTTCTCGTTGGTCGGCTCGTCGATCGCCTGGATCAGGTCGGCAGGGGCGCCAAGTCCGGTCAGGGCTTCGCGGAACAGGTCGATCAGGTAGCGGTTGGCCTTCTTGGCGCGCGGGTGCGGGGCGATGATGCAGGCATTGCGGCCCTTGAAGGCGTACATGGCATTGCACATCGGCGTGACGATCGGATTGGTGCAAGGTGTGACGCAGGCGACGACGCCGAGCGGCTTGGCCACTTCGACGATGCCGGTGTCCTCGTGCACGGCAATGATGCCGACCGACTTCTTGTCCTTGATGTGGTTCCAGAGAATGCGGGCCTTGCCCTGGTTCTTCTTGATCTTGTGCTCGTAGACGCCCATGCGGGTCTCTTCGGCAGCCATCTTCGCCAGTTCGTCGGCGCGGTCATAGACAATCTTGGCGACTGCCCGGGCCAGCGCGTCGACCTGCTCCTGCGAATAGCCGAAAATGACCTGCTGCGCTGCGCGCGCCTTCTCCACCATGACAGCGATGTCCTGTTCCATTGCTCGAATGCCTCCCTTGGGTTCTGGTTGATTTCCGATTCCTATTTGTTTAATTGTATAATGGTATTACCAATTTAAACACATAATATGGAATGATTCAAGGATGAATTGCCGCTGGATGGAACGTGTTTCATGCCGTTCCATCCTTTCCCTCAGGCGCCGGCCGGCCGGCCGGTTGCCCGGTCGGCCGGTCATTGCCGGTTCAGTGCATGAAGAAGCCGCCGTTGACGTCGACGGTAAAGCCCGTGATGTAGTCGGCCAGGTCACTGGCCAGGAAGTAGATCGACTTGGCCACATCCAGCGCGGTGCCGAGGCGCTTGAGCGGCACCTCATCGGCGCTGTCGCCGCGGCCGGCAGTCATCTCGGTGGCGATGAAGCCCGGCGCCACGGCGTTGACCGTGATCTGCCAGGGGGCGGCGTGGCGGGCATAGGCCTTGGTGAGGGCCAGGACGCCGCCCTTGGCCGAGGAGTAGTTGACACCGGCCTTCCAGCCGCCCAGCTGGCCGGCCTGCGAGGCCAGATTGACGATCCGGCCGTAGTTCTGGCGCTTCATCTGGGGCAGAACCGCCTGGGAGCAGAGGTGGGTGCCGCGCAGGTCGATGTCGATGACCCGGTCCCAGGCCTCAAGGCTGAGGTCGGGAATCGGCGTGCTGTCGACGATGCCGGCGTTGTTCACCAGGATGTCGATGCGCCCGAACTGGCCGACCACGTTGTCGACCATGGCCTGGATCGAGGCCGGGTCGATCACGTCAACCTGCAAGGCCGCTGCCCGGCCGCCGCTGGCAATCAGCCCGGCGGCCGCCGTCTCGGCCTTCGCCAGGTTGATGTCGGCGATCACGACCGTGCAGCCGCAGCTGCAGAACAGCTCGGCCGTGGCAAAGCCAATGCCCTGGGCTGCACCGGTGATGATCGCGACCTTGCCGGTCAGGTCACCCAGTTTTGTCATGTGGCTGCCTCCACCCGCAGGGGCATCGCACGGCCGGAGGCTGCTGTGGTCTTTTCAGCGGCCGCGGCTGCGGCCAGCTGGCGCATGTCCTCGGTGAGCTCGGCGTAGGCGTTGCGGAACTGGTCGTAGAAGGCCATGAACGGCGGGAAGCTGAACAGGCTGTCCCAGTTCCAGGGCTGCTCGTCAAGGGTCGCATAGGCCTGGCGGAACACCGGACTCTGCATCAGGGCGGCCATGATCGCGGCATCGACCGGCTCGTCCATCTTGGCGACGATCGGCAGCGGCGACTGGTCAAACTCGTTGATCTTGGCGGTCAGGGTCGTGATGTAGGATTCGGCGCCGTTCATCGGCGCGAGGGTGTTTGCGATGGCCCACGGGCCACGCACGGCGGCGGTCATGATCGAGACCAGCTTGTCATAGCCCTTGGCGTGCAGGTTGGCATAGGACTTGCGGATCACGGCCTGGGCGGCATGCTTCGCAATTTCGCCTGCATTCTCGATGCCGAGCGCCTAGAGGTCGGCGCCAACCTTGTCGTCGAGCAGGCCGCCCATCAGGACGACGAAGCCGGGCGTGCCGGCGGCGGCGATGATCTTCGCGAAGGCCTCATGCTGGGCAACGGTGAAGTTGAGGGTCACGCAGAGCCGGAATCCCTTGCTGGCCAGGTACTCGGCTGCCGGCAGGGCACGCTCGACCGCCGGGACCTTGTAGACGATGTTCGGGCTGTCGGTCTTCAGCTCGCGCTTGAAGGCCTCATGATAGAACTCGACCTGACGGATGATCTTTTCCGTGCTGTCCGCGTTCGGGATGTTGAAGGGGTCGACCTGGATGCACATGAAGCCGTACTTGCCGCCGCTGAGCTCGTAGATCGGGCGGAGCTGGCGGGCATTGCGGACGCAGATCTTGACCAGGATCAGCGAGACCTGGTCCTCGAGCGGTGCGTCGGGGCACTCGGTTGCGATCTCCTTGAGGATAGCCTCGTATTCGCCGGGGAAATCCTTCTTGAACAGCGTGTTCTTGGCCGGATTGTTGGTTGAGAAGACGGCGCCCCGGCGCAGCGAGTGGGTGATGCCGGAAGCGTAGTCATGCCCCCAGACGGTGTTGATCTGTCCGTTCAGCTGCATGTCGCTCATCTGGCGGACCGTACTGGCGCCGATCGCCGCGATTTCCGCCCGGGCCTTCTCAACCAGGCTGGCATCGCCCAGCCGGCCGGCGAGGGCCAGGAAAGCGTCAGATTCCGCCTCGATGTCTGCGGCTGAGATGAGACCTTCCCGGACACTGGGCAGCAGCTTCCAGTTCACCAGGAACGAGCGCAGGTCAATCCCCAGATCGGCAGCCGTCTGGGCTGCCTGTGCCCTGGAGCCGTCGCCCGCCTGCGCGTCCCGCTCCAGCTCCTGCCGCACAGCTGCGCAGTTGCCTCGAAATGCGGAACCGCTTGCGGGGAAGATCACCCGCTCTCTCTTCTCAACCAGATACTTAGCCATTGCCTGATATTTCCTCCCTTGATTGAGGCGCCGTCCCCTTCTGGAACGGCTGCCCCGGCGTCTGGACCGGACGCATCCGGCCGGACGCGCCTCGCTATCTAACCGGTCCGGCGGGCGTCCGCTTCTGCGGGGCGCCGGCTGCCGGGCGGAAAGCTTCTCTCTGGAATGCCGCTACTGGGCGAATGTCTCCAGCGCTTCGCGGCGGCCGCGTTCGAGATGCTGGAGCATCAGGCTGGATGCCCGGGCATGGTCGCCATCGCTCAGCGCTGCCAGGATGTTCCGGTGGACTTCCATGGCGCTGCGGACCTTGGCCGGGTGGATCGCCTGGACCCGGCGGAAGACCTTCGTCTGGCCGATCAGGTCACGGTAGATCTTGAGCATGCGGTCGTTGCCGACCAGGCTGACCAGCATCTCATGGAAAATCTCGTCATTCTGCATGAACAGCGTCACGGCATCGGGACTTGACTCGTCGTACTGGTCGAGGATGGCGCGGAAAGGCGCGTCATCGAACCGTGAAAAATGTGACGTGATATAATCGATGGTGTGCAGTTCCATCAATTGACGGAGATCGTAGATCTCGTTGATGTCCTTCTCGGTCACCTCGAGCACGACATTGACGCCCCGGCTGCGGCTGACGATGAGGCCTTCGCTGATCAGCTGGTTCACGGCTTCGCGGACTGGCGTGCGGCTGATGCCGAACATGGTCGCCAGATGCGACTCGAGGATGCGGGTGCCGGCCTTGATCTCGTGCCGGACGATCGCTTCCTTCAGTCGCTTGTAGGCTTTTTCGTTCAGCGTCTCACTGACGATCTGGGCGTTGTCGATAGCGTCCATGCCTCACCTCGGTACCATGTATTCTGTATACACAAATTATAGATACTTACAATCATAATTGCAATTAGCAGACTATGTTTTCAGATAATTTTGTACAAAAGAGCCAACTCGCCGGCAAATGGCCCTTCTGGTTTTCGTAAACGATACCAGTCAGCCGGATCACCGGCACCGGCGCCGGCGCTGAAAAGGCCGGCCTGATGCGGCGGGCGCATGCATTCCGTACCATATGGTTTCATGGCTGCCGCAGATGAACTGATAGGATAGAGGTGCTGGAACAGACAGCCGCAAGGCGCGGGCATAGAGACAGGGGGAGAAGTCCATGCAAATCATCGACATCAGCATGACCATTGAGCATGACATGATGGTCTACAAGAACAGCGATGCCAATCGTCCGGTGCAGACCGTGACCCGGCAGATGCCGGCGGAGACGGCCAACGAGACCGCCCTCTGGATCCCCATGCACACCGGCACGCACCTGGATTCACCGCGCCACATGATCGCGGACGG
>CAYOHO010000176.1:4099-5180 GCA_964403755.1 uncultured Oscillospiraceae bacterium | reverse complement strand
AGATTGTTGCGTACGCCGATGAAAAGAACGTCGACATGATCATCATGGGTTCGCGCGGACTAACCGGCCTGCGCAGCCTGATCGGCAGCACGACCCACAAGGTCCTGATCGCCACCAAGCGGCCGGTTCTCGTCGTCCACTAGACGGATTGCCCGGCCCGCAGGCATTGCGCCCCGGGCCGGACTGGCAACGCAGGCAAACAGAATGGACCGCTGACAGTCCTCGACCGGCAGCGGTCCGTTTTTTCAGGCGCTGCCAGGCGCCGGCCCGTGGATATCCACGAGCCAGGCTTCCGGGATGGCATGGCTGATGATGCGGCGAGCCAGGCTGAACCAGCCGCTGCAGGTGTCGAGCAGCGCCGAGTCGGCTGTGACGATCCGGAAGCCGGCGGCCAGGAGGGGATCGGGATCGGGCACGAGCGTCACATCTGCCCGCAGCGGCCAGCCAGCCGACCGTTCGAGGATGCGCTGGCGCAGCCGGCCGGAGTTGGAGACCGGCTGGTCGAGCAGGAAATGGACGCCGGGCACAGCCAGGGCTGCCAGTTCGGCGCCGATCAGGTCGATTGCCGTGTCGGTCTGGGCAATCAGGCGATAGGTTCCGCGCAGGCCGGCCAGGTCGCGGACCGCACCATCGCCGCCTAGGATCAGGAGGCTGCCCGAGAGGGCCGTTTCGAGGGTGATGATCAGGTTGAAGCCATCGATCAGGAGTTCACCGCCGGCGGCATCCAGCCAGGGCAGCTGGGTCGCCTGGCGACGCCGGTACTGCCCGGCTGAAGCAGTCGATCGCTGCAGCGCAAGACGCTGGCGGGCCGTCAGCTGGTGGTGGCTGCCAACCATGGCCAGGACCGGATCCTGGGGATAGCCGCGGTCGAGCAGCCACTCGATTTCCGTGCATGCACGCTGCAGGCACGGCAGGGCCTCTGCCGAGAAGCAGCGTCGGTCATCGGGATCAAAGCCCCGCCGGATGAAGTCTTCGGACATGGCGCCCCCTTCCGCGGCCGCCTGTCTGCGGCAGCCGGACCTGACTTCAGTCTATCACAGGCTGCGCCGGCGCACATTCTGGCGCCAGCCTTGCCGAGCCG
>CAYOHO010000176.1:0-3999 GCA_964403755.1 uncultured Oscillospiraceae bacterium | reverse complement strand
GGCAGCCGCGTCTATTCCTATGCCGCGGCCGGCTGCAACCTGCACTGTTCCTGGTGCCAGAACTGGGAAATCTCGCAGCAGGATGCAGCGCCCGCTCCAGTCCTCGGCAACGTCATCCCGGCAGCCGAGCATGTGCGGCTGGCATTGGCCTCGCACTGCCCCTCGATCGCGGCCACTTATACGGAACCAACGGTCTTTGCCGAATATGCGCTCGAGGTCATGGTGGCGGCGCGGGAGGCCGGACTCAAGAACATCTGGGTGAGCAACGGCTTCACCTCGCCGGAGACACTCGCCGATGTACTGCCGCTGCTCGACGCCGCCAACATCGACCTCAAGGGTCCGGATGACTCGGTCTACCGGAAATGGTGCGGCGGCCTGGTCGGGCCGGTCATGGATACGCTCGTGGCCATGCGCCGTGCCGGTGTCCATATCGAGGTCACCACCCTCATTGTTCCGGGTGTCAATGACCGGCCGGAGCAGCTCGAGCCGATCGTCCGCTTCATCGCCGGCGAGCTGGGAACCGATACGCCCTGGCACATCAGCCGCTTCTTCCCCGCCTACAAGATGCCGGACACGCCCATAACGCCCCTGGCGACCTTGGTCCGGGCGCGCGAGATCGGCGAGGCGGCCGGCCTCAGCCACATCCATCTCGGCAACGTCTAAGCAACAGGTCAGCCGCATCCTCCGTGGCAGAATCTGACGCTCCGGAAGACGCAACCGCCCTGGCAGCACCCAGTCCGCCGGTTCGCAGCGGGCATGGCAGCAGAAAGGAACCGCACGACATGACAGAAGAGAACGCCCGGCCGGCTGCAGCCGTCAGCCGGCCATCCGGGCTGTCCCGGGCGGAGGTGGCGCAGCGCCGCGCCGCCGGACAGACCAATGCCACGCCCCGCAGCCAGACGAAGACCATCGGGCAGATCGTGCGCAGCAATGCGGTCACCTTCTTCACCATCCTCAACTTCTGCCTGTTCGTGCTGGTGATCATGACCGGCCAGTACGTAAATGCCCTGTTCATGAATGTGGTCGTCGCCAACATCATCATCGGCATCATCCAGGAGGTGCGCGCCAAGCGCGTGCTAGACCGCCTGGCCATCATCACCGCCCTGCAGGTGCGGGTCATCCGCGATGGCCGCGAGCAGCAGGTCCCGCAGGAAGAGCTGGTGCTCGACGACATCGTGGTGCTCAAGCCCGGCGACCAGGTGGTCGCCGACGGCGTCGTGCTCGAATCGCGCGAGTTCGAGGCTGACGAGTCGATGCTGTCGGGCGAGTCGGTTCCGGTGCGCAAGCAGCCGGGGGATGAGGTCCTGTCCGGCAGCTATGCCGTGTCCGGTTCCGCCATAGCCCGCCTGACCCGTGTCGGGGCCGACAGCTACGCCCAGCAGGTGACGGCCGAGGCGCGGCGCTACAAGCGGCCGCACTCGCAGATACTTTCGGCGCTGATGAAGATCGTGCGCTCTGTGGCCTACTTCATAATTCCGCTGGGCCTCCTGCTCTTCGCCAACCAGTACTTCCGACTCGGCGCCTCCTGGCAGGATTCGGTGGTCCGCGCCGTCGCGGCCATGATCGGGATGATCCCGGAGGGACTGGTTCTGCTGACCAGCATGGCCCTGGCGATCGGCACCCTGAAGCTGGCGCGGCGCGGCGCCGTGGTGCGCGAGCTGGCTGGACTGGAAGTGCTTGCCCGGGTCGATGTGCTCTGCCTGGACAAGACCGGCACCCTGACAACCGGCCGCCAGGCCTTCAGCGAACTGGTTCCGCTGGCTGGCGGCGACGGTGCAGAAGCGCGGCTGGCGGCGGCGGCCGTGATCGCCGCCTTCGAGGACCGCAATGCTACGGCAGCCGCCATCGCCGATGCGCTCGGCTCCGCGCCGGACTGGCCGGTGCAGGTGCGGGTCCCCTTCGCCTCGGCGCGCAAGTGGTCGGGCGTAACCTTCGACGGTCATGGCAGCTGGCTGATCGGCGCCCCCGATGTCCTGCTGCCGGAAAGCCGCGTGGCCGAGCGTGAACTGGCGCAGCGCCACGCCGCCGCCGGCCGCCGCACCGTGCTGGTCGCCAGCAGTCCGGTGACGCTCGCAGACGATGGCCTTCCATCCGACCTGAAGCCGCAGGCCCTGCTGCTGCTGGCCGACACCATCCGACCGGAAGCGCGGGAGGCGCTGGACTTCTTCGCGGCCAATGATGTCGCCATCAAGGTGATCTCGGGCGACAATCCGCAGACGGTGGCCGAGGTGGCCCGGCGGCTCGGCCTCGCCGGGGCCGACCGCTTCATCGACGCCACCCGGTTAGCCGACGACCCGGCCGCCATCGAGGCGGCGGTGGCGGAGAACACCATCTTCGGCCGGGTCACGCCGCGGCGCAAGCAGCAGATGGTCGCTGCCCTCAAGCGGCTCGGCCACACCGTGGCCATGACCGGCGATGGCGTCAACGACGTCCTGGCTCTGCGCGAGGCCGACTGCAGCATTGTCGTCGCGTCCGGCAGCGAAGCCGCCAAGAACACGGCCAACATCCTGCTGACCCAGTCCGACTTTCTCGTGCTGCCTGGCGTTGTCCGCGAAGGCCGCCAGGTCATCAACAACATCGGCCGCGTGGCGAGCCTCTTTCTCAACAAGACCACCTACGCGCTCGGACTCTCACTGACGTTTGTCCTGCTCGGCCTGACCTACCCGTTCCTGCCGATCCACCAGACGCTGATCGGCAGCTTCTCGATCGGCACGCCGGCCTTCTTCCTCGCGCTCGAGTCGAACGCCGACCGTGTCCGCCCCGGCTTCCTCAGCCGGATTGTCCGCTTTGCACTCCCTGGCGGGCTGACGGTCACAGCCTTTGCCATTGCCATCCAGCTGCTTGCCGACCGGCTGGGACTGCCGGCGGAGCAAAGCCAGCTGCTGCTCGTGCTCGTGACCGCATTCATTGCCTGGATCGTGCTCGTGCGTGTCTCCTGGCCGCTCAGCCGCCTGCGCCTGCTCCTGGTGCTGGCCATGGCAGTCATCTTTGTTGCCGAAGCGGTGATCTTCACCGGCTATCTCGGATTCCCGGCCCCGGCAGCCCGGACACTTCAGCTCTTCCTGCTGTCTGCCGCCGCCTCCCTTCCGGTGCAGTGGCTGCTCACGCTCCTGTTCGGCCGGCGCCGAACCAGCATCCAGGAGGATAGATGACATGATGGAATGGCTTGCCGTCCAGAGCCCCATCTTGCAGGCGCTGCTGGGAACCACGTTTACCTGGGGCGTGACCGCCCTCGGTGCTGCCCTGGTCTTTCTGGTCAAGAACATCCGCAAGAATGTACTCAATGCCATGCTCGGATTTGCCGCCGGCGTCATGATCGCGGCCAGCTTCTGGTCATTGCTCGCCCCTGCCATCAGCGCGGCTGAAGACCTGGGGCAGAACGCCTGGCTGACCGCTGCCGTGGGCTTCCTGGCCGGTGGCGGCTTCCTTTGGGCCGTGGACCGGATCCTTCCCCACCTCCACGCCGGCCTCGACACCAGCAAGGCTGAAGGCATCAAGACCCAATGGCAGCGCAGCGTCCTGCTGGTGCTGGCCATTACCCTGCACAACATCCCGGAAGGCCTTGCCGTAGGCATCGCCTTTGGCGCCGTCGCCTATGGCCTGCCTTCGGCAACACTGGGCGCCGCAATCTCCGTCGCGCTCGGCATCGGCTTGCAGAACTTCCCGGAAGGGGCAGCGGTCTCGATCCCACTGCGCCGTGAGGGCATGAGCCGCACCCGAGCCTTCCTCATGGGTCAGGCATCCGGCCTGGTCGAGCCGATGGCAGGCGTGCTTGGCGCCTTCGCCGTCATCCATGTCCGGCCGATGATGCCTTATGCACTGGCCTTTGCCGCCGGTGCCATGATCTATGTCGTGGTTGAGGAGCTGATTCCGGAAGCCCAGCGGGAGAGCGGCGGCAGTGCCACCAATGTCTCGACTGTCGGCTGCCTGTTCGGGTTCACCCTGATGATGATCCTGGATGTCGCCCTCGGCTGAAGCCGCGCCACAGCGCCGACAGGG
>CAYOHO010000175.1:0-5187 GCA_964403755.1 uncultured Oscillospiraceae bacterium | reverse complement strand
CGCCAAGGTGGAAGGCGGACAGCCCGTCCCGCGTTGCGGCAATCAGGCGTGTCTCGTCGTAGACATAGTACTGGTCCAGGTCGCGGAACGGGATCATGCCCTCGATCGTATTCTCCAGCTGGACATAGATGCCGGCGCTGCTGAAGCCGGAGACGATGCCGTCGTACTCCTCGCCCAGACGCTCGGACATGTATTCGGCCGCCTTCTGCGAGACGGTGTCGCGTTCGGCCTGGTCGGCGGCCCGTTCCGTGTCGGAGCTGATGCTGGCGACAGACTCGGCCTCGGCACTCCAGCGCTTGCGGCTGACATGCCCGGTCAGCAGACCGGTCAGGACCCGGTGCACGAACAGGTCGGGATAGCGGCGGATCGGAGACGTAAAATGCAGGTAGAACTCGGACGCCAGGCCAAAATGGCCGAGGTTGTCGGCCGCATAGCGGGCCTTGGCAAGGGAGCGCAGCAGCAGCTGCGACAGGGTGTAGGACGACGGCTCGCGGCGGATCTGCTCGAGCGCGCCGGCCAGGTCGATCGGCCGCGGCGTGCCGCGGAAGCTCAGGCGGATGCCCTGCGACCTGGCCAGGGCCGTGAAGCGCGCCAGCTTCTCGGGATCCGGCTGCTCATGCACCCGGTAGACGCTGGGCAGCTGGCGGGTCTGCATCTCGCGGGCGATGAACTCATTGGCGGCGATCATGAAGGACTCGATGATCTCATTGGCGAAGCTGATCGGATAGCGCTTGACGGCGATCGGCCGGCCATCCGGATCGAGCTCGAACTTTGTCTCCGGGAACTCGAACTCGAGGGCGCCGCGGACGGCGCGCAGGCCGGACAGCTTGTCGGACAGCTCGCGCATGGTGCGCAGGTCGTCGAGGAACTCCGGATAGCGGCCCTCCTGGACAATCCCGGTCTCCAGCGTCTCGCGCACCTCTTCGTAGGTGGTGCGCGCCTTGCTGTGGATGATGCTGCGCACGACTTCGCCGCGCTCGAAGACGCCGGCGGCATCCAGCTCCATGATGGCGCTGAGGGTCATGCGGTCACGGTCCGGGTTGAGGCTGCACAGGCCATTGGACAGGCGCGGCGGCAGCATGGGGATGACACGGTCAACCAGGTAGACCGAGTTGCCGCGCCGGCGCGCCTCCTCGTCGAGGGCGGTGCGTTCGCGGACATAATGGCTGACATCGGCGATATGGACGCCCAGCCGATAGCCGCCGCCGGGCCGGCGCTCGATCGAGACGGCGTCATCGAGGTCCTTGGCATCGGCGCCGTCGATCGTGAAGGTCCGCTCACTGCGCAGGTCGGTCCGGCCGCCGGCGATTTCCCGCTCGATGTCTTCCGGGTCCGGATCGATCGGAAAGGCCTCCGCTTCAGCCAGGACGGCGGCCGGGAAATGCTCGGCCAGGCCATAGCGGCGGACGATCGCCGTGATGGCGACATCGGGGCGTGCCGGATCACCCAGCACCTCGATGATCCTGGCCCGCCCCGGACGGGTTTCCGTGGGCGGCGACAGGAGTTCGGCGACGACCTTCATGCCGAAGGGGGCACCATTGAGGGCGCGGGCAGGAACCTGGACTTCCCGGCCAAGGACCGGATCGGGACTGTCGAGCAGCAGCAGGCCGTCAACCCCGTTCTGCTGCAGGATGCCGACGATTTTCTGCATGGTCTGTCACCTCCAATAAGTTTCGTGCTCCAGATGCGATCGGTTCTCAATCCGGGGCCGCCGCCGCCGCGGGCTGGCACCACGCCGGCATTTCACGGCGATAGAGAAAAGGACCGCCTGTCGCATGGACAGACGGTCCCGTTTTCAAAGGCAGGCTGGATGGGGGGCGCCGGGCGCCGTCTGCGGACAGGCCGCACGGAACCGGTGCTGGGTGGCGGATTCCGGACCGGAAGCCGCGCGGGGCTCGTCAGCCACGGCTGGTGAGCAGGTAGAGGGCGATGGTGAGGACCGCGAACAGGCCCGCGATCGCCGAGGTCAGCTTCTTGAGCAGGGAGTCGATGCTGCGGCCCTTGGACTTGCCGAAGAATGTCTCGGCACCGCCGCCGATGGCGCCCAGCCCCTGGGAGTTGCCTTCCTGGAAGACGACCAGCAGGACGAGTCCGATACAGACCAGAATATCAACAACGGCGAGAATGATTTTCAGAACGTCCACAGGGACTACCTCCGGTTAATTAAGTTCCTTTTTCAGCACAACAGAGTTTAGCACACTCCTGCGCCGGGCGCAAGCACGGTCGGACGGCATCGGCACTGCCGGACGGTCTGCCTGTTCCTGCTGCCGGGCGGCATCGGCACGGCTGGACGGTCTGCCTGTTCCTGCGCCGGGCGCAAACATGGCCGGACGGCTCAGGCCCGGTGGTTCCGCCGGAAGATCAGCCACTTGTCGGCTTCGCCAGCCAGGAACGGAATGATGGCCAGGGGAAGAATGCGGAGCCAGTCGCCGCCGGTGAGGGCAACCGTGCTGAAGATCGGCTGCAGGAACGGCAGGTAGACAACCAGCAAGGTCAGGCCGGTCGAGATCAGGAAGGCGTTGACGATGGTCCGGTTGCCGAACAGGCCCAGCTTGAGCACGGGCATGCGCTCGGAGCGGGCGCTGAAGGAGCGGATCAGCTCGCACATGATCAGGGTGATGAAGGCGTAGGTGCGGGCAGCCTGGGAAGGCGCACCGTCGCCGCCGGCTGACGGGTACAGGGCGATGCCGATGCGGAAGGCCGCGAACACCGCCGCGAAGATGGCCAGACTCTGGATCACGATGGTCCGGATCATCTCCCGGTTGAGGATCGGTTCCTTGGGGTCGCGCGGGCAGAGCTCCATGGTGTCGGGCTCGCCCTTCTCCTGGCCGAGCGCCAGGGCCGGGAAGCTGTCGGTCACCAGGTTGAGCCAGAGCAGCTGGATCGGGACCAGCGGCACAAAGGCAGGGCCCATCAGGAGGGTCGTGATGAAGATGACGAGGATTTCGCCGACGTTGCAGGAGAGCAGGAAGGCCACGAACTTGCGGATGTTGCTGTAGATGACGCGTCCTTCCTCGACGGCCCGGACGATGGTGGCGAAGTTGTCGTCCGTGAGGATCATGTCGGCCGTCCCCTTGGCGACGTCGGTGCCCGTGATGCCCATGGCGACACCGATGTCGGCGCGCTTGAGGGCCATCGCGTCGTTGACGCCGTCGCCCGTCATCGAGGCGACATGGCCGTTGCCGCGCAGGGCGGAAAGGATGCGCACCTTGTGCTCCGGCGAGACGCGGGCATAGACCGATGTCTCCTCGACCGCCCGGCCCATGTCCTCATCGGAGAGCCGGTCTATCTCGACGCCCGAGAGCACCTTGTCGCCCGGCTTCATCAGTCCGAGGTCACGGGCGATGGCAACGGCTGTCTCCTTGTAGTCACCGGTGATCATGACGGCGCGGATACCGGCCCGGGTGCAGACGGAGATGGCGTCGCGCGCCTCGGGGCGGGCCGGGTCAATCATGCCCATGAGGCCGATGAAGGTCAGGTCGCTCTCGACCGAGGCCGTGTCTTCATCAGACGGCGGCAGGCTGTCGAGATCGCGGGTCGCGAAGGCCAGCACGCGCAGCGCCGAGGTGGCGAAGGCGCTGTTGACCGCCAGGACCCGGCGGCGGATCTCATGCGACATGGGCACCTCGCCCTCGGCCGTGCCAAGGCGGGTGCACAGGTCGAGCACGATGTCGGGCGCGCCCTTGACCAGGGCGACCACCCGGCGGGTGCCGTCATCGCGATGGAAGGTGGTCATCATCTTGCGGTCGGAGTCGAACGGCAGGTCGCCGAGGCGCGGCAGGGCGGCACTGGCTGACGCCTCGTCCAGCCCGAGCTTGGCGGCTGCGACCAGCAGGGCGCCCTCGGTCGGGTCGCCGACGATCCCCGGGCTTCCGTCCGGGCGGGTGGAGAGGCTGGCATTGTTGCACAGCAGGCCAATGGTCAGCAGGCGGCGCAGCAGCGGTGCCTCGCCGGCCGGAACCATAGCCGGCGCCTCAGGCGCTGCGCCGGCTTCCCCGGTGCCGGCACCGGTTGTCAGGCCGAGATCGTTACCGGCGGCGCTGATTTCGCCTTCAAGACTGTAGCCAGTGCCGCCGACCTCGAACAGGCCATCGCTGCACCAGGCGCGGGTGACTGTCATCTCGTTCTGGGTCAGGGTTCCGGTCTTGTCGGAGCAGATCACGTCGACGCTGCCAAGCGTTTCCACTGCCAGCAGCCGCTTGACGATCGCGTTCTCGTCGGCCATGCGCTTCATGCCCAGGGCCAGCACGATGGTGACGACGGCCGGCAGGCCTTCCGGAATCGCGGCAACGGCCAGACTGACAGCCGTCAGGAACATCTCGAGGATGTTGCCGCCCATGATCAGGCCTTCGGCAAAGACAACGGCACAGACGCCCAGGACGATGATGCCCAGGTACTTGCCCAGCTGGTTCAGGCTTCGCTGCAGCGGTGTTTCCTTGTCGTCGATGTCCTGGAGTCGGTCGGCGATGGAGCCGATCTCCGTCTGGCTGCCGGTGCCGACAACCAGGCCGCGGGCGCGGCCGTAGGTGATGGCGGTGCTCATGAATGCCATGTTGACGCGGTCGCCAATGGCGACGTCCTCGGCGATGACGGCAAGGGCATCCTTGTCGACCGGCACGGACTCGCCGGTCAGCGAGGCCTCCTCGGCCTTCAGCGAGGCGCTTTCGATCAGGCGGACGTCAGCCGGGACGATGTCGCCGGCTTCCAGCAGCACGATGTCGCCCGGCACCAGGCTGGCCGACTCGATCATCGCCGGCTGGCCATCGCGCACCACGCGCGCCTGCGGCGAAGCCATCTTCTTCAGCGCCTCGATGGCCTTCTCAGCCTTGCCTTCCTGGATGATCCCGAGGATGGCGTTGATGACCACGATTGCCAGGATGACGCTGGCGTCTATCCATTCGCCCAGCGCCCCGGAGACGAGGGCGGCAGCGATCAGGATGATGACCATGAAGTCCTTGAACTGGCCGATGAGCTTCTGGAGCATCGTCTCCTGCTTCTTCTCGCGCAGCGAGTTGGGGCCGAAGCGCAGCAGCCGATCCCTGGCTTCGGCGCTGCTCAGCCCGCTACGGGGATCGCTGGCCAGCTGCTCAAGAACAGTCCCGAGCGTACCCCGGTAGGCGTCGGCGGGTCTCAGGCCGAGGCTGGCCTGGCCTGATGCGGACGAATGGCTGGATTCTGGTGTCATGT
>CAYOHO010000174.1:0-5203 GCA_964403755.1 uncultured Oscillospiraceae bacterium | reverse complement strand
CTTCAAGGAATTCATCAAGGCCACCCCCGAATACCTGCAGAAGAATGGCGGCGAAGGTGTCGCGGCTGTCTCGGCCCTTGGCTATGACGCCTACATGGTCGCCCTCGAAGGCCTCAAGGGCGCCAGCGCCCTCAATGGCCAGGCGATCCAGGCCTCGCTCGTGAAGGTCAACTACGCCAGCGGCGTGACCGGTTCCGTCACCTTTGACCAGAACGGCGATGCCAAGAAGAACATGGCCTACATCAAGACCGTCAAGGACGGCAAGTTCCAGTTCCTGAAGACCGTCAAGGTCAGCTGATTTCCCCTGGCTCAACGGTGGGCGGCATGCGGGAACGTATGCCGCCCTTCTTTTTCCGGCGGCCGGCCAGTCCGCCGGCAACGCCCTCCGCGCCCCCGCCGCAGCCGCCCCCGCTGCGGCATCCACCACACGGACACGAGGTTTCCAGATGTCATTCACGACATTCATCCAGCACTGCCTGACCGGCATTTCGCTCGGCGGCGCCTACGCGCTGATCGCGATCGGGTACACGATGGTCTACGGCATCCTGACCCTGATCAACTTCGCCCATTCCGACATCTTCATGATGGCCGGCTACTTCATGATCTTTGCCATGGCGAGCCTGCCCTGGCCGGTCGCGGTCCCGCTGGTGATCGTCATCACAGCCGCCCTCGGCATGACGATCGAGAAGCTGGCCTACAAGCCGCTGCGCACGGCCCCGCGCATGTCGATCATGATCTCCGCGATCGGTGTCTCTTATCTGCTGCAGAACCTGGCGACCTACCTGTTCTCGGCGCTGCCCCAGGCCTACCCGACGATCCCGCCGCTCAAGCGCGTGTTCCAGCTGGGCCCGGTCTCCGCCTCGCTCGTCACCTTCCTGACCCCGGTGCTGACCGTCGCCCTGGTGGTCGCCCTGATGTACCTGATCAACAGCACCCGCCTGGGCATGGCGATGCGTGCCGTCTCGAAGGACTATGACACGTCGAAGCTGATGGGCATCAAGATCAACCGCATCATCAGCATCACGTTCATGATCGGCTCCACCCTGGCAGCCGTCGGCTCCATCCTCTACTTCACGGACCGCATGTCGGTCACGCCATTCTCGGGCACCATGCCCGGCCTCAAGTGCTTCGTCGCGGCCGTCCTCGGCGGCATCGGCAGCGTGCCGGGCGCCGTTCTCGGCGGCTTCATCATCGGCATCAGCGAGACGTTCCTGACCGCGTTCGGTTACTCGACCTACAGCGACGCCGTCACGTTCCTCCTGCTGATCCTCATCCTCATTTTCCGGCCAACCGGCATCATCGGTGAGACAGTCACCGACAAAGTCTGAGCGGGGAGGGACAACCATGAGCAAGAACCCATTGAGCCCGGCCCGCCGGACAACGCTCAGCATCATTGCCCTGCTGGTCCTGCTGGCCAGCCTGTATGTGCTGGAGATGAACCGCAACACCGTCGGCATGGCCGTCTCCGTCCTGCAGAAGGGCGCGGTCCTGGCGATCGTCGCCGTCTCCATGAACCTGCTGACCGGCTTTACCGGACTCTTCTCGCTCGGCCAGGCCGGCTTCATGGCGATCGGCGCCTACGTGACGGCGATCATCACGATCCCGGTCAAGAGCGTTGACAGCATCTACTACATCAGCGGCATGGCACCGTGGCTCAAGGCCTTCAAGGAGGTCCTCGCCCCGCTGCCGGACTCGCTGCGCATTGCGCTCGGCCTGCTGCTCGGCGGCCTGCTGGCAGCCGTGTTCGCCGCCCTGATCGGCATCCCGGTGCTGCGCCTCAAGAGCGACTACCTGGCGATTGCGACGCTCGGCTTCTCCGAGATCATCCGCGCAATCATCGCCGGTCCGCAGATGAACCTGATCACCAACGGATCCTACGGCCTCAAGAACATCCCGGGATTCGCAATCACGGCCGACTGGGCGCCGCCCGGCTTCGGCACCCTGATCATCCCCTTCCTCCTCGCCGGCATCTGCATCGCCTTCATGGTGCTGGTCATCCGCAGCTCCTATGGCCGCGCCTTCATGGCGATCCGCGAGGACATGGTCTCGGCCGAGGCGATGGGCATCAACCTGCTCAAGCACAAGGAGCTCGCCTTTATCACGAGCTCGTTCTTCACGGCCGTCGGCGGCGGCCTGCTGGCCATGTTCATGCGCTCGATCGATGCCCGCACGTTCCAGATCAGCCTGACGTACGACGTTCTGCTGATCGTGGTCATCGGCGGCCTGGGCAGCGTCACCGGCAGCGTGCTGGGTGCGCTTCTCGTGACGGCCGCCAAGGAATGGTGGCTGCGCTTCTTCGACCAGACGCTGACGATCGGCGGCTGGCAGGTGCCGCTCTTCCGCACTGGCTTCCGCATGGTCGTCTTCTCGGTGCTGCTCATGGCGGTCGTGCTTTTCTTCCGCCGCGGCCTGATGGGCAGCCGCGAGTTCAGCTGGGAGGCGCTGCTGCGCTGGCCCGGCCGCGGCCGGCGCGCGTCCGCCCGGCCCGGAGCCGCCCCCGCATCGGCCGGCCAGCAGGCGGGCAGCCTCGCCGCGGGCAACGACAAGAAGGGGGATGACGACCATGTCTGAGAAGAACACGGTCCTGCAGCTGCAGGACATCACGATGCAGTTCGGCGGCGTGGTCGCCGTCGACAACCTTTCGCTCCATGTCGACCAGGACGAGATCGTCGCCCTGATCGGCCCCAACGGCGCCGGCAAGACCACCGTCTTCAATGTCGTCACCGGTGTCTATGCGCCGACCAACGGCCGCGTCGGCCTGCACGGCAAGACCATTGCCGAGAACCAGCCGCGCGGCAAGATGACCCGCCTATATGCCGGACAGAACCGTGGCGTCTACACCAGCACCGTCTGCCCGACCCCGGACCGGATCACCGCGCTCGGCATCGCGCGCACGTTCCAGAACATCCGCCTGTGGAAGAACCTGACGGTCTTCGATAACGTGCTGATCGCCAAGCACATGAACATGAAGGCCGGCTACCTGGCCTCAGTGCTGCGGTTCAACCGTGCCGAAGAGCTGAAGATGCGCGCGGAAAGCCGCCAGCTGCTCGAGCTTGTCGGCCTGGCCGACCTGGCCGACGAGGTGGCCGACTGCCTGCCCTACGGCAAGCAGCGCCGGCTCGAAATTGCCCGCGCCCTTGCGACCAGCCCGAAGCTGCTGCTGCTCGACGAGCCGGCAGCCGGCATGAACCCGCAGGAGACCGACGAGCTGACCGCCTTCATCCGCCAGGTCAAGACCCAGTTCGGTGTCACGATCTTCATGATCGAACACCACATGGACCTGGTCATGGACATCTCCGACCGCATCTACGTCCTTGACTTCGGACGGCTGATCGCCCAGGGCACGCCTGAAGAGGTCCAGCGGAATCCCGACGTCATCACCGCTTATCTGGGGGTCAACGAATGAGCCTGCTTGAAATCGAGAACCTGAGAGTCAACTACGGCGGCATAGAAGCCCTCAAGGGCATTTCGCTAACCGTCCAGGCGGGCGAGATCGTGACCCTGATCGGCGCCAATGGCGCCGGCAAGTCGACGACGCTGAAGACCATCAGCGGCCTCGTGTCCCCCTCGGGCGGCGCCATCCGCCACAACGGAAAGCAGATCGGCGGCCTCGACTCGCAGAAGATCGTCGAGCAGGGCATCGTGCTGGTCCCGGAGGGCCGCCGTGTCTTCCCCAACCTGTCTGTGCTCGAGAACCTCAAGATCGGCGCCTACCTGCGCAAGGACAAGGCCGGCATCGAGGAAGACATCCGCCACGTCCATGAGCTCTTCCCGCGCCTCAAGGAGCGGAGCTGGCAGATGGCCGGCACCCTCTCGGGCGGCGAGCAGCAGATGCTGGCGGTTGGCCGCGCCCTGATGGCGAAGCCGCAGATCATCATGATGGATGAGCCGTCGCTCGGCCTGGCGCCACAGCTGGTCAAGGAGATCTTCTCGATCATCCGCCGCATCAATGAAGACGGCACAACCGTGCTCCTGATCGAGCAGAACGCCAACGCCGCCCTCAAGATCGCCCACCGCGGCTACGTCATGGTCACCGGCGAAATCACCCTCAGCGGCACCGGCGCCGAACTCCTCAGCAACAAGAGCGTCCAGGACGCCTATCTCGGCGCGGCCGCGAAAAGACATTAAAGGCGGCAGTCGCCTGCGCTGCCGCGAAAAGACATTAAAGGCAGCAGTCGCCTGCGCGGCTGCCAAGCGGCATTAAGCAGCCGTCGCCTGCGCTGCCGCGAAAAGACATTAAAGGCGGCAGTCGCCTGCGCGGCTGCCAAGAGGCACTAAACAGCCGTCGCCTGCGCGGCCAGTGGCAGACAGGAGGATCCGCATGCGCTTTGCGCTCGTCGGCACCGGTGCGATTACGGAATGGTTCCTGCGCGAGGCGCGTGAAAGCCGCTCCTTCGAGGCGGTGGCGATCGTTTCCCGTTCGGCGGAGAATGGCAGAGCCTTTGCTGCCAGGCATGACATTCCCCTGGCCTATGACAGCATCGAACAGGTCGCCCAGAATCCCTATATCGATGCCGTCTACATTGCCAGCCCCAACGCCAGCCATTGCCGGCAGGCCATCCAGATGCTGGAGGCCGGCAAGCATGTGCTGTGCGAAAAGCCGATCGCCTCGAACCGCCGTGAACTTGAGGCAATGCTGGCCGCCGCCAGCAAGAGCGGCCGCCTGCTGCTCGAGGCGGTCCGGAACGCCTATGCCCCCAACCTGGCCGTCCTGCGGATGCTGATCTCCGGGATGGGCCAGCCCCGCCGGGCTATGCTCTCGTTCTGCCGCTACTCGTCGCGCTATGACCGCTTCCTCCAGGGCGAAGACGTCAACACCTTCAATCCCGACCTCTCCAACAGCGCCCTGATGGACATGGGCGTCTACTGCGTCCGCCTGCTGCTGGAGCTGTTCGGCGAGCCGCAGCGGATCGCCGCCAGCGGTGTCCGGCTGGCCAATGGCTTCGAAGGCAGCGGCACAATCCTGGCCACCTACCCCGCCATGACGGCCGAGCTGCTGTACTCGAAAGTCTCGACCAGCCGCCTGCCAAGCGAAATCCAGTTTGAGAACGGCAGCATCCTGATCGACGACATGGCCTCACTGAATGGCATCACCCTGTGGAAAAACGGGCGCAGTGAACTGAGCCTGATGCAGCCGCAGGCCACGATCACGGCCGAGGTCGACTACTTCACCCAGCTTTCGGTCGACGGTGCCGCCTACCAT
>CAYOHO010000173.1:0-5215 GCA_964403755.1 uncultured Oscillospiraceae bacterium | reverse complement strand
TCGGCGTTCTGGTCGAGGCTGACGAGCCTGATCGAGGTCACGCTGCGGCGGCTCATCAGCAGCTGGCCGTCGGCCATGACGATGCCCATCTCATCCGGCTCCGTCCCGCCGGGAACGGCGGAGAAGAACACCAGGTCACCGGTGCGGATCGTATCCATCTTGACCAGGCCGGTGTCGGGGCTGCGCGTGAAGGGGACATTGCTGCCGGCCTGATAGATGGCAGCCAGCGTCCGCGGCAGGGCGATGCCATTGACCAGCCCGGCAATGTGGGCTACGCCGGCGCTGGAGGCGCCCAGGACCGTCAGGCCATTCTGCAGCCGGGTGACCCGGTTGAAGGCCATGGCGCTGCTGGCAAAGTAGCGGGCCAGGTCCTTGGGCGGCACGATCTTCTCATTGAGACCGAGGGCAATCGTTCCCTCGTCGCTGAGCCAGCCCTTCTCGCCGCCCGGCAGGTGCACCCGGTAGATGCCGTCGCCGCGGTAGTCGGCCAACAGCTCGGTGCCCATCAGCACCTCGGCGACCAGGGTGCCGCGGCTGGCATGTGACATGATGCGCCGGCTGGCGGCGGAGATAAGGATGCGGTACTGGTGTCCAGCCGGCTCGATCGAGTCGCGGACGGCTGTCAGCTGGCTGCTGAACATGTAGCCGGCGGTTCCATCCTGCAGCCGGACGGCGACGAAGCCGTAGGCGGCCGGGGCGCCCGTGCGGGTGACCGGCTCGTTGTAGAGCGCCTGGGCAATGCGGTCGGCCTTGATGTCGGCGGCAGCCAGCAGGTCGGCGACCGGCTGGGCAACGACCAGTGTCTCGTCGCCATAGATGTGGCTGGCGGCCGCCTCTCCGGTCGGCGTCGGCGGGTTCACCAGCTTGACAATGCCATCCGTGATCCGCGGGGCCAGGTAGAAGACGACCAGCACGATGGCCAGGAAGGCGGCCAGCGGCAGCAGCCAGGATGGAATCGAGCGCTGGGGAGGGGCAACGTAGATCTCCTTGGCGGACATGTTCCAGTACTGGCGATCCTGACTGGCGGCGCGGCGCTGCATGGCCGCGCTGGCAGCCTTCTCCTGGCGGCGGGCCAGGCGCGAGCGGCGGCGGGCGCCGCTGTCGCCGGCGCCATCGGTCCAGTGCCGGCCATCCGTATCGTCAAACATGTATTTCCGCTTGTGTCGGAAGAATTTCGGGGGCAATCTGTACTCCCTTCAGGTGGCACAGCCGAGCACGCAGAAGGCCAGGGCGAGGTCGCCGTCATGGCTCATGCTGATGCTGATCGACTGCCCGTGCAGTTCATCATAGCGGCGGGCGGCGCCGCCCTGCAGGCTGATGCGCGGGGCATCGCCGGGAACCCGGACGATCCGGATGTCGGTCCAGCGGACGCCCTGTGGTCCGATGCCGGTGCCCAGGGCCTTGGCGACCGCTTCCTTGGCGGCGAAGCGGACAGCCAGAGAATCGGACCGCGGCCGTTCCGGCCAGCCGCAGTCGGCCAGTTCCATCGGGTCATAGATATGCTCGGCGAAGCGGTCGCCCTGGCGCTCAAGGGCGCGGGCGATGCGGCTGATGCGGATCAGGTCGGTGCCGCAGCGCAGATGCGGGCCTTCCATCGCCTTTGCGGCTTCACAGGCTTCCATGGCCTTCATGTCGCCCATGGTATCAACGGTTTCCATGCCTCCCAAGGCTTCACCGGCTTCCATGCCTCCCCAGCCTTCCATGGCGGTCAGTACTCGCCAGCCGGATCCGGCTCGGCAGCCGGGCCAGTTTCGCCGATCTGGCTGGTCTCGCCGGCCGGGCGCCTTGCGGCCGCGCGAGCACCGAGCCGGCGCCGCTGGCTGAGAACCAGACGCACATCATCGCCAAAGAAGCGGTAGATGGCAAAGCCGCCGTACAGGCGCGAGAGCAGGCGCTCGTCGTAGAGGCGCTTCATCTGGCCAGTCTCGACATTCGAGGACAGGATTGTGCGGCGGTCAGGCCCGGTGCGCTGGTCCAGCACCTGCAGCAGCTCGGGGTAGCGCGCCGCGCCGGCGAGCTCGGTGCCGAGGTCGTCGATCAGCAGCAGTTCGCAGTTGAAGATGGCCTCCTGAAGGGCGGCGCTGCGTTCGAAGCGGATCTCGTCCGGATGGAAGGAGGTTGCCAGCATGCGGTATTCGGCCAGGGCGTCGAACAGCTGGACCGCGGGCAGGTAAAGGACATTGCGCCCCTGTTCGATCAGCGCGTGGGCGATGCAGACCATCAGGAAGGTCTTGCCTGTGCCGGGCTTGCCGACAAAGAACGGATTGCGGGTCTCCGGACGGTCGAAGTCGCGGACAAACTGTTCGCAGGCCGTCCGGATGCCCATCAGCTGCGCCCGCGGTGACAGCTCGCTCTCGTAGCGCTTCGGGTCGGGCCGGTCGGAGAACAGGCTCTCGTCGAACTGGTCGAAGCGGACCTGCGCCAGATGGCTGAGGTTGGCAGACTCGAAGAGCATCGGGATCAGCCTGGCCTGGTAGCAGCTGCAGCGGCGGCCGTCGACGATGCCGGTATCCTTGCATTTCGGGCAGGCATAGACGATCTCGCCCAGGGTCTGCGGCAGCCCGGCCGAGGCCAGCAGCGCCGCGCGCTCTTCCTGCAGCGCCTGCTTGCGGGCGGCGGCCGTCTTCTCGCCGCCGGGCGCCAGCGTTTCCAGAAGCAGGTCGGCGCCGGCCATGGCAATGGCGCGGTCCAGGCGCGCCAGCTCCGGCAGGCGCGTCCAGGCGGCCTGCAGCTCGGCATCACGCCTCAGGACGGCATCGAGACGCAGCTGGTCGTACTGGGCCGCCAGGCGGCGCTGAATCGACTGGTTCATGGCTGGGTCCCTTCCTTGTGGCTGCGCTGCTGGTCCAGGTATTCGCCGAGCTCAACCTGGCCGGACTGACCGGCCTTGCCGGGCGCCGCGGGGGCGGCCGGCGAGGCTGGCGCCGCCGGTGCCGGCGAAGTCGAGGCTGGCGCCGCCGGTGCCGGCGTGGACGGGGCCGGTGTGGCTGGCGCGGCTGCAGCGGGTGCCGGAACCGGTTCGTAGAGCGAGGCAAGGAACTCGTCGCTGTACTCACGCTGCTCGAAGTTGCCGATGTTGCGGCGAGTGCGGTCGAACCCGTCGCGGCCGGCGGTGCGCTCAGCCTGGCGTTCGGCAGCCACGCGGGCGGCCTTGGCCTCCTCATAGGCATTGACGGCGTCGGCGTCGCGCAGCTGGTGCGAGAACCATTCCTCAAGCAGCCGGTCGGCGTAGTCGAGGCTCGGATTGGCCAGTCGTGCCGTCTTGCGCAGCGCGATCTCGATGACGTCGTCGCCGTAGCCGAACTTCTCGATCCAGCGCTCCACCTTCTCCAGATCGAATTCGGTCATGGTGCGGCGCAGCTTGCGGCCGATCTTGCGGCCCATGCGGGTGATCTCCTCATAGGAGAGGAAGTAGCGGTTGAGGTCGGCGTAGGTCACGATGCCGCGCCCGGACCAGCTTTCGGCCACCTTGGCGATGTAGGCCTTGCTGTTGAGCTTGTTGCGGCGGGCGCACTCCTGGAAGAGGGCATAGACGACCTCCGGCTCGAAGCGGAAGCGGTCGAACCAGGAGTCGATCTCGCTGTACCAGGAGGGCGACATGAGGCCCTGGAAGAAGGTCTTGGCGATATCCGACATGAGTTTCTCGCGCAGCGGCAGCGCCTTCTGGGCGGCGACCGCCTCGGCCGGCGTCGCGGCCGTGCGCGGCCGGTAGGTCTTCTCGATCTCGGCCCACTTGATGTCGATAAAGGTGAAGCCGCGGTCGCGCAGCTCGATCAGGCCGGCTGCGGCCAGTTCGGCCAGCGCGGCCTTGACGGTGTCGCTTTCCTCGCCCATGCGGCGCGCCAGGTCGCCTTCGGTCAGGGCGTGGCGGCTGCGCGTGCAGAACAGGGCATAGATATAGACCTTGACCGCCAGGCCGCTGAGCGCGGGCAGGTGCTCCATGATGAACAGGTCGGGCACAAGCGTGTCCGACAGCAGCAGGCGCTGGCTTTCTTCTATCTGCATGGTTCCTCCAGGGCGGGAAGCGTCAGGGGCGGCAGGTCAGAGGCTTTCCGGGGCAAACAAAGACCCCGATCCGAGGACCGGGGTCTTCATTATACCATGATCATGCCGTGAGTTGAATGCCGCAGCCGGGCCGGGCGGCCCGGTCAGGCTTCCGTCAGGCCAGATGCTCAGGCATTGGCGAGGCGGGCGTAGCTCTCGTAGCGGTCGCGGGCATCCTGCGTCGCCTTGGCGAAGATCTTCTCCACGACATCGGCCGGATGCTTCTTGAGCAGGCTGGTGTAGCGGACTTCCGTCATCAGGAAGCTCTTGATGTCGCCCGTGGGCTCCTTGGAGTCGAGGGTGAAGGGATTCTTGCCCTCGGCCTTGAGCTGCGGATTGAAGCGGTAGAGGTGCCAGTAGCCGACCTCGACAGCCTGCTTCTCATGACGCTGGGTGATGGTCATGCCACCCTTGATGCCATGGTTGATGCAGGTCGCGTAGGCGATGACGAGCGACGGGCCGTTGTAGGCTTCGGCTTCGGCGATTGCCTTGAGCGTCTGGGTCTGGTTGGCGCCCATCGCGATCTGCGCGACGTAGACGTAGCCATAGCTCATGGCGATCATGCCGAGGTCCTTCTTCTTGATCGACTTGCCGCCAGCGGCAAATTCGGCGATGGCGCCGGTCGGCGTCGACTTCGAGGCCTGGCCGCCCGTGTTGGAGTAGACTTCGGTATCGAGGACCAGGACGTTGATGTTCTCGCCGGAAGCCAGGACATGGTCGAGGCCGCCGAAGCCGATGTCATAGGCCCATCCGTCGCCGCCGATGATCCAGGTCGAACGCTTGACGAAATAGTCCTCGAGGGCGAGCAGGTCCTTGACGATCTTCGCCTGGCTGTCATCCTTCGGGGTGAAGGCGCGCAGCGCGGCGGTGAGGCCCTGGGAGACGGCGCGGGTCTTGCTGGCGTCGTCCTTGCCGGCCTCATAGGCGGCAATGGTCTCCTTGAGGTCGTTGTCGTGGGCAACGGATGTCAGGCTCTGCAGGTTGGCGCTGACGCGGGCCCGGAGCTGCTTGTAGCCAAGGTGCATGCCCAGGCCGTGCTCGGCGTTGTCCTCGAACAGCGAGTTGCCCCAGGTCGGGCCACAGCCCTGACGGTTCGGGGTGTACGGCATCGAGGGGGCGGATCCGCCATAGATGGAGGAGCAGCCGGTGGCGTTGGAGATCTGCATGCGGT
>CAYOHO010000172.1:1661-5278 GCA_964403755.1 uncultured Oscillospiraceae bacterium | reverse complement strand
GGCCTGCATGAACGCCCGGAACAGCTCCGCAGCCGCCTCCAGGCCGAGATCGACCGCGCCGACGGCCGCTACGACCGCATCATCATCGCCTACGGACTCTGCAGCAACGGCCTCGCCGGCATCCGCGCCGGCCGCACGCCGCTGCTGGTGCCGCGCGCCCATGACTGCATCACGCTGCTGCTGGGCTGCCGGCAGCGCTACCGCACCTATTTCGACCAGAATCCCGGCACCTACTGGTACTCGTCCGGCTGGCTGGCCCACGGCCGTCCGCCGGGGCCGGACCATTTCGAGCGCAAGCAGCGCGAGTTCATGGAAGCCTACGATGATGAGGACACGGCTGAATACCTGCTGGGCGAGGAGCGGCGGTGGATCGACAACTATCGCTCCGCCTGCTTCATCCGCCAGCCGATTTCGGACGAGACAGAACCGATCGCCCGGACGCAGGCGGCGGCCGAGCGCTTCGGCTGGTCTTTCGACTTGCTTGACGGCGACCTTGGCCTGCTGCGCGGACTGGTCGCCGGATGCGAAGACCCGGGCCTGTTCCTGACGGTTCCAGCCGGCAGCATCATCCAGCCGAGCTACGGCGAGGACATCGTCAGGGTGGTGCCGGCTGGCATCGGCGAGCAGCCGGATGCTCCGCCGGCCTGATGCGCCTGCTTGCGGAAGCCGCCGTTCCGTGAACGTGTCCGGTATGGCCCCCGCGAATCCGGCTGCGCTTGTGAAACGTTCCAAATCCGCTCGCGGTGGCCATTTGCAGGCCGCTTCCGCTTGCTGACGCGGACGGAATGCTGATAAGATGGAACCATCTATTCCATTTGGCCGAACGCCTCGCGTCGGCTGAACGGCTCGAGGAGAACGAAGATGAACAAGGTCCTGATTGTCATGGGCAGCGATTCCGACTTTCCGGTGATGGAGCCCTGTTTTGCCCAGCTCAAGCAGCTGGGCGTAGTTTTTGATGCGGAAGTCTGTTCGGCGCACCGCACCCCCGAACGGGCAGCAGCCCTTGCCTCCGGCGCCCGCGCGGCCGGCTATGGCGCCATCATCGCGGCGGCTGGCCTGGCGGCGCACCTCCCCGGCGTGCTCGCAGCCTTCACGACCCTGCCGGTCATCGGCGTTCCGGTCGGCGGCGGCCCGCTCAACGGCACCGATGCCCTCTATGCCATCGTCCAGATGCCGGCCGGCATCCCGGTCGCGACCGTCGCCATCAATGGCGCCGCCAATGCCGCCATCCTTGCTGCCCAGATCTTCGCCGTCGCCGATGCCGAACTGGCCGGACGCCTCGCCGAGGCCAAGCGCAAGCTGGCCGAGTCAGTCGCCGAGCGCAACGAGCGCCTGCAGCAGAAGCTCGCGGCGCTCCGCTGAGCCGCCGCAGCCATGCCTGAGCCAGATATCCTCAAGATTGCCGTCTTCGTTTCCGGCGGCGGAACCAACCTCCAGGCTATCCTCGACCAGATCGCCGACGGCCGCCTGCCCGGTGTGCGCGTCATTGGCGTCATCGCATCGCGTTCCGGCACCTTTGCCGAGGAGCGGGCCCGCCGTGCCGGCATTCCGGTCGCGGTGGTCAGCCGCGCCGCCTGTGCCGGCATCGATGCCTATGACGACGCGATGCTCGCCGCCCTCGACGGCTTCCCTGGCGGGCCGCCCGGCCTCATCGTCCTGGCCGGCTTCCTGTCTCTGCTCGGCCCACGCCTGGTCGGCACATACAGCGGCCGCATCATCAATGTCCATCCAGCCCTTGTCCCTTGCTTCTGCGGACCCGGCATGTACGGCATCCGGCCGCACGAGGCCGTCCTGGCGCGCGGCGTCAAGGTCACTGGCGCCACGGTCCACTTCGTCGACGAGCACTACGACGAGGGCCCGATCATCCTGCAGAAGGCTGTCGCCGTCGAGCCCGGCGACACGCCGCAGACCCTGCAGCAGCGTGTCATGAAGGAGGCCGAGCAGGTGATCCTGCCCGAGGCCATCCGTCTGTTTGCCAGCCACCGCATTGTCATGGACGGACGCATCGTCCGCATCAGGGAGGAAGAATCATGATCAAGAGGGCACTCGTTAGCGTATCCGACAAGACCGGCATCCTCGAGTTCTGCCGGGAGCTGGCCGCAGCCGGCATCGAGATCGTCTCCACGGGCGGAACTGCCGACCTGCTGGCGAAAAACGGGGTCCCGGTGCGCAATGTCTCCGACCTGACCGGCTTCCCCGAATGCCTCGACGGCCGCGTCAAGACCCTGCATCCGCTGGTGCATGGCGGCATCCTGGCCATGCGCGGCAACCCCGAGCACCAGAAGACCGTCAAGGAGCTCGGCCTGCCGCTCATTGACCTTGTCTGCATCAACCTGTATCCGTTCAAGGCCACCATCCAGAAGCCGGGCGTCGAGCTGGAGGAATGCATCGAGAACATCGACATCGGCGGCCCAACCATGCTGCGCTCGGCAGCCAAGAACCACGCCGACGTCACGGTGCTGGTCGACCCGCGCGACTACGCCCGCGTGCTGGAGCAGATCCATGCCAGCGGCGACACCGACCGCGCCACCCGCTTCGCCCTCGCCCGCAAGGTCTTCGAGCATACGGCAGCCTATGACGCCCTGATCGCGGAATACCTGCGCAAGGTTTCCGGCGACGAGGCCTGGCCGGAGCAGCTTACCCTGACCTTTGACAAGGTCTCCGATCTGCGCTACGGCGAGAATCCGCACCAGAAGGCCACCTTCTACCGCAAGCCGGTCCCGGCGCACGGCACCCTGGCCCTGGCCGAGCAGCTCCACGGCAAGGAGCTCTCCTACAACAACATTGCCGATGCCGATGCCGCCGTGCAGCTGCTCAAGGAGTTCAGCGAGCCTGCCGCCGTCGCCGTCAAGCATGCCAACCCCTGCGGCGTGGCCATCGGCGAATCCCTGGCCGAAGCCTACAAGCGCGCCTACGAGGCCGACACCGTGTCGATCTACGGCGGCATCGTCGCCGTTAATCGCGAGATCGACGTCCATGTCGCCCATGCCATGAAGCAGATCTTCCTCGAAGTCATCATCGCGCCGTCCTACAGCGACGAGGCGCTTGCCATCCTGTGCGAGAAGAAGAACCTGCGCCTCCTGCGCCTGCCCGGCGTCGGCGACCCGCTGCCGAGCGGCTCGACCATGATCAAGGACATCAGCGGCGGCCTGTTGCTCCAGGATGCCGACCGCAGTGTCTGGAACGAGCCTGATTTCCGCCTGGTGACCGAGAAGGCTGCCCCCCTGGAGCAGATGTCCGACTTCGAGTTCGCCATGAAGGTCGTGAAGCACGTCAAGTCCAATGCCATCGTGCTGGTCCGTGACGGCGTGACCGTCGGCATCGGCCCCGGCCAGCCGAACCGCATCACCTCGACCGAGATCGCCATCAACAATGCCGGCAACCGCTGCGAAGGCGCCGTGCTCGGCTCCGATGCCTTCTTCCCGTTCACGGACTGCGTCGAGGCGGCGGCCCGCGCCGGCATCACCGCCATTGTCCAGCCGGGCGGCTCGATCCGCGACCAGGAATCGATCGATGCCTGCGACCGGCTCGGCCTGGCCATGTACTTTACCGGCATGCGCCATTTCCGCCATTAAGCCACGCGTCGGCCGAACCGCAACCACGGTGCACCGCCGGCT
>CAYOHO010000172.1:0-1561 GCA_964403755.1 uncultured Oscillospiraceae bacterium | reverse complement strand
CGGCTGCCGGGTTCGGCAATAGGGAAGGGGACTGACCATGAACATCCTCGTCATCGGCGGCGGCGGCCGCGAGCACGCCATCGTCTGGAAGCTGGCCCAGAGCCCGCGTGTGAGCCGCCTCTACTGCGCACCCGGCAACGCCGGCATGGCCGGCCTGGCCGAGACCGTGCCGATTGCTGTGCTCGACTTCCCGGCCATCATCGACTTCTGCCAGACGCATGCGATTGACCGCGTTCTCGTCGCACCCGATGACCCGCTGGCCCTCGGCCTGGTCGACGAGCTCGAGGAGGCCGGCATCCGCGCCTTCGGTCCCAGCCGCGCCGCTGCCCGCATCGAGGCCAGCAAGGCCTATGCCAAGGAGCTCATGTGCCGCTACGGCATTCCGACGGCCTCCTACCAGGTCTTCAGTGCCATGGACGCGGCGCTGGCCGCGCTCGACACCTGCAGCTACCCGGTCGTCGTCAAGGCGGACGGCCTGGCCCTTGGCAAGGGGGTCGTGATCGCGCCCGACCGCGACGAGGCCCGGCGCGCCGTGCGCCTGATGATGGAAGACCACGCCTTCGGCAAGGCCGGCGGCACCATCCTGCTGGAGGAGTTCCTCACCGGCCCCGAACTGACCGTACTGGCCTTCAGCGACGGCCGGACGGTGAAGCCGATGGTCACGTCACGTGACCACAAGCGCGCCTGCGACGGCGACCAGGGACCCAATACCGGCGGCATGGGCGCCATCTCGCCCGGCGCCGACCTGACCCCGGAAGCGATGGCGCAGATGCAGGCGACCATCTTCCAGCCGACCATCGATGCCCTGCGCGAAGAGGGCGCCCCCTTCAAGGGCGTGATCTACTTTGGACTCATGCTGACCCCCAAGGGCCCGAAGGTCATCGAATACAACGCCCGCTTCGGCGATCCCGAGGCGCAGGCGGTCCTGCCGCGCCTGAAGACCGACCTGGTCGAGATCATGGACGCGGTCCTCGACGGACGGCTCGACAGCCTGCCGATCGAGTACAGCGATGAATGCTCCTGCTGCGTGGTCATGGCCAGCGGCGGCTACCCGGGTGCCTACAAGACCGGCTACCCGATCGAAGGGCTCGACCAGGCCGATGCGCTGGTGTTCCATGCCGGAACCCGCCGTGACGAGCAGGGCCGCATTGTGACCGCCGGCGGCCGCGTGCTCGGCGTCACCGCGCTCGCCCCGACCCTGTCCGAGGCCATCGGCCGCGCCTATGCCGCCGTGGCGCGCATCCGCTTCCAGGACGCCCATTTCCGCACCGACATCGGCCGCACCTGAGACACCAGTCCTGAGAACCAATGGCCCATGGCCAGACACCGGTCCTGAGAACCAATCGCCCATGGCCAGACACCGGTCCTGAGAACCGGACATGCCCGGAAAACATCCGCCCAAGAAAGGACAACTGAGCGATATGACACGAATCGGCATCATCGGGGGCACCTTCGACCCGGTCCACCTTGGCCACGTCGCCCTTGCCCGGGCGGCTGTCGCCAGCGGGCGCGTCGACCAGGTCTTCATCCTGCCGACTGGCATACCGCCGCATAAGTCGAC